>DATCMY010000067.1:0-8813 GCA_036565505.1 Hanamia sp. | reverse complement strand
ATTTGAGTCTTTCGTAAAATAATTATATGTAAGAAAGCAATATCTGTTTTTAGAAGGTCTCGGCTGATTTTTCAGAAACCATTCTGGAAATTGCTTTAGATAACGAAAGTTTCCGTAACCAAAATCAGCAGTAATCCATTCACAATCGTCAGGTTCCTGTTCGTCACCAATTAATCTGTTGGCCCAGACATTGGTAATTTCGATCTCGATCTTATTGTTGGTTGGCTTTAAAGAACGCGAAGGTAATTCGGCCCTCCAGGGTGCGCACCATACTACTCCTAAATCCACCCCGTTTAGTTTAACCCGGGCAATATGGTTAACGGTGCCCAGATCAACAAACAGTGGCTTGTTAGTGGTACTGTTACCGTAATTGAAAATTTTCGTGTATGTTGCTGTTCCGCTGTAATATTTGATCCCTTTCAGATTGCTCTCCGTCCAATCAGTGAGCCGGGTAAACTTAACCGGGTTATCAGGACCTCCCCAATTAGGGTCAAACGTAACGGTCCAATCCCGTGAGATATTCATCACGGGTGAGTAGGTTGAAAAATTTGGTGAGGATTTACTTGCCTTTACGCCCTTATCGGGTTTTCTGAAGACAATGAAAAAACTTTGCGAAGGCTCAAATTTTAATGGAATAACTATTTTATTGCCTTCTATTGAGTATTTTGATAAATCCCGGATTTTGGCCGTAACCGGATCCCATAATTCAGGTTTTCTGCCGGTGTAAGTGAAGGCACATGAAGCTTCACCTGCCTTAAGTGCACTATTTGCAAAAAAAAACAGATCTGTTTCTCCTGATTTTCGATGAATGGACTTAATATAAGTACCTTCACCGCTCGATAGTACTTCTGCATTTTCTTTATTCTCAACTATTTTCCCCCATTGTAAAAGGGCTTGACAACGCTGCCAGTACGTAAACATGGCTTTCGCGGGTTTCCACCAGGTTTGTGTCCGATCGAAATGTGAGCCCCATTGACCCATCGTAACTCCAGGTTTGTACTTGTCGTCAAAGGGCTGTTGCGTAAGGCGGTGCAGTACAAATTTGTTTATACCGTTACAAAAAGCGATATCACCGAGAGATTTGAACCAATAAGGTGTTTCATTCCATAGACTAACTTTTGGCAGACCGGTAAAGGCTTCTGATTCGATGATATTTTGACCTGTTTTAAGCGCTGCATCCTTTGTGGGTGATTTCCATGATGTAAAATAGGGTCTGTTGGAGGTCCAAAATTCAGTCATGACACGATCAACCATGGGCATAATCTCTTCTGGTCGCCACGGGCCTCCGTAGGGTTCACACGAAAACTTAAGATTAGCCTCATGCAGTTTTTTTTGAATAGTCGTAAAGTAAACTTCTTTATACAGGTCTTTGATCGTATTATCGAAGTCTTGATTAAATTTTTTTGTTTCCTCAACATTGGCTACCACCCTGTTAAAAAAAGTTACCAGGTACGGTGTTAGATCATAGTCTCTTCTTTTTTGGAATTCTTCTTTCATTCTTGGGGTCCAGTTTGATACGCCCGCTTCATAGCTGTCAAAATGGAAATTGGAAAACGTGTTGCCAACCAAACTACCGAGATGCTTTTTTGCCTCACCGATGATGTAATCCATATGAAACGCAATGGCATCAGGATTCATCTTATCACATTCAAATCCCCTTGCTTTCCATTGTGTCGGATAAATCAATGAGCCTCTGGTAGTATGGCCTATCCGGTAAATTTTCCATTCCCCCGGGGGGAAATTGCATTCAACTTTTCCTTCGGAGGTCATTTTATCCGATAGAATGATTATCTTCTCTTTTGGGATGATACCACTTGCAGGAACGGCAATCACAGCAATATCACGGTAATATGTTTTACGTTCCGGGATTATCGGCTTTTCCAATATTCCTGTTTCGGGGTTGTGCACGGGTCCGAGCATCACAGCATGTAAATCAACAACGGGTTTGGGAAGATCGATCCATACATGCTGTCCTCCGTAAATAATAGTTTCAGAGCGACATAGCTCTTGCATAGAATATTCGACAGGGATCCATTTGCCGCCGCTGGTTTCAGAACCCGGGCAATTAAATAGCCCTAAATCCAGCCCCAATCGTTTAGATTCCTCAGCAGCATATCTGACCAACTCCCACCAGGGTTCTGTCCATGCGATTTTTTTCCCCTGAAATGAATTCTGCAGGTCATATGCATATACCGTACTTAAATCGCCCAAACTGAACATGGTAGTGCCACCAAAGCCAGCTTCCTTTAGCGCCTCCAAGTCTTTTCTAATCCCTTCTTTACTAATGCTGTTTCCCATCCACATCCACATTACTGTTGGCTTTGCTGACTGGGGAGGGAATAGAAATAATTTTTCAGGATCTGTTGGTTTTTGCTCTGATTTAGTTTTAGTATCACGAACCTGAGCTGAAAGTAAAAATCCTGAAAAGAAAATTAAACCAAGGAACAAGCATGATTTAATTAATAATGAGTTGTTATAATTTTTTAATAGCATAATTAGGATTTTTTAAAAATAAATGGGCTGAATCTTAGTATATAAAAAAAACATAATAATTTGTTATTCAATCATATATATTGATAACCTGGTAATAACTAATATCAATATTAGAACATAAATCAGTGGTATTTAATTCAAAGTTTATAACTGCAAAGGTGTGAACCGCTCACAAAATAAATGCGGCCATCCAGGTAATCGCCTCCGGCATTGATCGGAACAGGGGATTCTGCTATCATGCTCATCTTGAATGAACCAGGCTCAATGCGCACAATGCCTTTGACGAAGAGAAGATAAATTTCTCCTTTGGGGCCGAAAACGAAAACCCGGGGACACTGCTCGGCTGTTGTCGGCCCGAAACCGGCAGCCACATCCTGCTCATGAATGACTGTTTTCTTTGCCGGATCAAAAACGAAAAACCTTTTTCTATCAGTGATCCCATAGACCAATCCATTTGGCCCGGGACACATATCGGTGTACTCCTGCACGCCCGGGAATAGTACGGTATGCCATTCTAAACGTTTGGATGCAATATTCATAATATACAACTCTGCTTCTGTCGCTTTCTTTTCACCGCCTGATGCCGGAGCAGTCGTGGTTCCTCCCAGCAACCTGCCTTCTGGCAGAGCCACTAAACTTATGGTCGATTGATCAACGATAACGGCACTGTCCTGCAGCAATATCCTGCTATTTTTCTCACGATCCCAGAAAAGGAGCCCGCCACCAGTGTAACCATATTGCGGCGTTCCGCTCATAATGATGGTCTTGCCGTCGGGATATGCCAGAAGCCGATGAGGGCGATGAATGACGGGAGTACAATCGGTGAGGAAGAGCGGATTAGTGCCTGCTACATTCTTTTCCGTATTCACCCAGGGCCGGGAGGGATCCCACTCCAGCAAGACACCACCACCGTAGGCGCCGAAGAAAAAATGATCTCCCTGACGTGCTAATGTATTGTACTGGCCATATGCTACTTTATTCACGAATTTGTCAGTTTTCGGATTATAACTGAAAAAACGCATCGGGAAGGATGTTCCTCCGCTAATGTTGCCATCCGGCGAAGCAGCTACCCCCATTATCCAGGCGCCATCGCTGGTATAGTCAAAGCTAACCTTCTTTTCAGTATTTGTTTTGGGATCTTCTACAACAAGCTTCCGTTCCAGCAAATCCAGGACTTTGATTTTCTTGCCGTCAGGGAATTCACGATGAAACAGGTTCTGGCTCTCTGTTATAATTGGCTTAGGACTAAGCAGGTCGTGTTTGCCGATCTTACGTTCGTTGCCCTTATAAAATTCATACCAATCATCTTTTCCGTTCTGCAACGACTGTCCATAAACTTTGCCGTCCATATCCCGATAGACATAGGCCGTTCCCCGCTTACGCTCAGCTTCCCCAAGCATGGGTTTCGCCTGGCCCGAAATTGGATCAACAGCGATGATCTGGCTGGCGGTAAGACCCATGCCAAAATAAATCCATCCGGCATCGTCAGCGGCTATAAATCGTTGGTATTGACGCCAGTTTTGCTTGTATACATAACCATAGTCCTTGAATTCCCGTGTGTTTGGATTAAAGGAAGTCACACCACTGTTTGGATAAGTGACTGCCCATATAAGACCCTTATCATCTTCAGTCATAGCCATAGCCGCTCCTTTGGTCAAGTGGTTAAAGGTAAAAGCTCTTTTAACCGGATCAAACTCTACAAAATTCCCATTGAAAAGAGTATAGAATTTATTGCCACTGGACAGAATGGAGGAATAGGCGGCATCGCCTGCGGGAAAAGGCATCGGGAATTGCTCTGTTTTGCCTGTCTCAGCGTCAACCATCAGCAGGGCGTAGCCACCACGGTGATCAAATAACCAGAGCAACACTACATTCCGTCCATTTCCATCTACTGTCGCTACTACACCTTTGTAGCTGCTGATCGAACAAGCCGGGCCATGATCAAAAAAACCTTTTCCCAGATCCTGAGAAATGGCAGGAATTGATGCCCACAGACTTAAAAATATACTGAGCAAAGATAGCGCAATAAGTTTTTGGCTCCGCTTGAAGATAGATTTGCAAAAAATGTTACTTCTCATAGAGATTTATTATTTATTGTTTGTTACTTATGTACCCGGGCTAGCTATAAGAAATGAAGAAACTATTAAGAAAAAAAGTTATTAAGCAGAATTTATTGATCATTATAAAAGGTTGTCTTATTGTGAGGTTTAGTGCTTTTCTGTAGCTAATGGCATAGAATTCAAACCACCTGTTCTGAGTTGACGTTACTTTTTACCTTCATTATAGTAATAGTTAATCATATTTCTTATGATAATTATTCTCTATCTGATGAATTGTTTCGGCTAATGTTTTCTTGGTAGCATTGTATTTGCCAGGAAATTCTCTCTTCAAATTATGCTGTACAGTCTTTAAATGTTCTATATAAGCATCTGCAATATAGCTTGAAAATGGTACTGCAGTTATACCTAAATAACGATCCAGTGCCGGATTGTAACGGACACTTTTGATATTAATGTGACTTGAATATAATTTTACAAGTTCCAGGAGCACTTGTTGTTGCTTTTTATTGTCAGTCTGGTGAATTATAGCTTGGGTGATAGAAGTTTCCGGATTATAATTTAAAGGATCATAAGAATAATCAGCCTGCGTGAATAATGGGATCCGGTTAATTTCATTTTCGGTAAAAAACGGATTAGCCATATATCCATCAATAACTTTACTCAGATTCTTGTCCCTACCAGTTAACGGAGCCAGATGTAAGGTTTTCGAGGCATCATTTACCGGATAATTATCCCATAAGATGATCCGGTGATTGACAAGTTTTCTATAAATTTCAGCATCGGCAACTTTTATGATAGAAGGCAATACTGATTTACCTGTCCAAAATACATAAACATCTTTATCAAGATATTTTGCTAATTCTTCAGTGTAAAATTTCTGTTTAGGATTATCTGGATTTGCATAATAATAGGTAGGACAAATTACCATTTGCACATCTTTATCTTTCTCCCTAAGACGAGACAGAATTTTATTTACAAAAAGTGCATGCTCTTTACCATTTATTCTAACACCGGATATATCATCCAAAGGAACTGAGAACCAGCGTACCCCTTTGCTTTGCGCCCAGGCATAATGCTGCCAGATATCTTCAAAATCCTTTTCACTGGACAGATCCGCCGGTCGTGGCGATGACAATTGAGGATGAATTCCGAAGCAAAAGTTTATTCCATATTCACGGGATTTTTCAAAGACTTTTTCATAGGCCTTCTTTTTGGACTCAGGTATAGGTAACCACCATTCATTTTTTGTATTTAGTTTCTTTGTTATTGGTGAAACAAATAAGCTATCTGCAGGTAGCGGCTGGCTGAACATAGAAAGATAGCAATTCATTAAAAAATTCATTTTATACTTTGCCAGAACAGGTATCTCTGCTAAATACTGCTCCGGTGTCCATGACCAACCCTTGGTACCCCGAATGCTAAACCCTTTAGGATTCTCGCCAAGATTCGGTTTCTCAATAAACGAATTTTTTTTCTTTGGAAGTTGATTAGGTATTTCATAAATGGAATCGGATTGGGTTGCACTAGTATTATATGTACCATATTCTTTTTGCATATTTTTTGCTAAAACAGTATTCATTGAAAAGATTATGGCTATAATAACAGATACCCATTTATATTTACATTGCATAAATCCGATCCTTTTTTTGTACATAGATGAGGTAATATTTGCGTTAACCACTTTGGTGTTGTCCTTTGTATTGTTAACCACGGAATTTACAAACGGTTTTTTACTTTTTTCCATTTTTAAATTTATTTATTAGATTATAAAAAGAATTGCTTAATTCAATTAAAACAGCATGATTGATCTTCGGATAAAGCTATCGCTTTTACAAGTCCATCCCAATCATAAGAAGTACGCATTGTCCGCTATGATTAAATAACCGGACCAAAAATACATTCCTTCTATTTCCACATGTTATGACGATACCACCATGACTGTTATTAAATTTTGTTCCACAGGAGACATTCCTTTTGCATCAGAAATACATTTCAATCCATAATGAAAGGATTATTTTTTTCAATTCTTTCATTATGGATATTTTATCTCGTTATTTATGGAGTTATTGTAATAACTATTTCTTTAACAACCTGGTTTTCATTATCTATGGAATTATTAGAAGCAATGAAAACAACTTTATAAGTACCGGTCTTTGTATTCTGATTTATATTATTGTTTTAAATTATCAAGCTCCAATTTACTTAAGTTTATAACTGCAAAGGTGTGAGCCGCTCACAAAATAAATGCGGCCATCCAGGTAATCTCCCCCTACATTGATCGGAACCGGGGACTCTGCTACCATGGTCATCCTGAATGAACCAGGCTGAACCCGCACAATGCCTTTGAGGAAGAGAAGGTAGATTTCTCCTTTGGGGCCGAGAATGAAAACGCGGGGAGACTCCCTGGAAGTGGTCGTCCCGAAATTGTCAGGCACATCCTGCTGATGAACAACCATGCGTTTAACAGGATCAAAAACGAAGAATTTTTTCCTATCGGCTATGCCATAAATTAATCCATCCGGGCCAAGACACAAATCAGTATATTCCTGCACAGTCGGCAATAGTGCTTTATGCCATTCTAAATGTTTGGAAGCCATATCCATGATGTATAACTGTGCTTCTGTCGCTTTCTTTTCACCGCCTGTTCCCGGTGCAGTAGTAGTCCCTCCCAGAAGTTTACCTCCGGGTAAAGCTACAAGACTCATGGTTGACTGGTCGAGAATAACAGCGCTGTCCTGAAGTACTGTTTGGGCTTTTTTCTCACGATCCCAGAAAAGCAACCCTCCTCCGGTATAACCATATTCCGGTGTGCCACTCATGATTATTGTTTTACCATCGGAATAAGCAAGAACCCGGTGCGGCCTATTGATTACAGGATCAACGCCGGCCAGAAAAAGCGGATTAGTCTCTGCTCCCTTTTTCGTATTAACCCATGGCCTGGAGGGATCCCACTCCAGCAAGACACCACCACCATAAGAGCCGAAGAAAAAATGATCTCCCTGACTTGCCAGTGCATCAAATTGGCCGAAGGCTTCTTTATTCACTAATTTGCCTGTTTTCGGGTTATAGTTGAAAAAACGCATCGGGAAGGTTGTCCCTCCTGTAATGTTGCCATCCGGCGAAACAGCTACTCCCATTACCCAGGCGCCTTCGCTGGCATATTCGAAGCTTACTTTCTTTTCAGTATTTGTCTTTGGATCTTCCACAACAAGCTTCCGTTCCAGTAAATCCAGGACTTTTATTTTCTTGCCATCAGGGAAGTCAGCATGAAACAGGCCCTGGTTCCCTGTTATAATTGGCTTAGGACTTAGGGGGTCGTGTTTGCCGATTTTACGTCCGTTTCCCTTATAAAATTCATACCAGTCTTCACCTTTACTGCCCCGCAACGGCTGACCATAAACTTTGCCGTTCAGGTTGCGATAAACATACGCCATACCCCGTTTTCGTTCTGATTCTTCTAACATAGGTTTTGTTTTACCGGTAACCGGATCAAAAGCAATGATCTGGCTGGCGGTATTGCCCAGGCCAAAATAGACCCATCCGGCATTATCAGTTGCCAGGAAGCTGGGGTATTGATGCCAGTTTTGCTTGTATACATAACCGTAGTCTTTGAATTCCCGTGTGTTTGGATTAAAGGAAACTACACCGCTGTTTGGATAAGTGACTGCCCAGATAACACCCTGATCGTCTTCGGTCATCGACATTGCCATCTGGGGCATAGCTTCCTTACTAAAAGTAAATGCCCGCTTGACCGGATCAAACTCCGCGAAATGGTTGTTGAAGAACGTATAGAACTTATTTTTACTGGAAAGAATGGAAGAATAAACGGCATCGCCCGCAGGGAAAGGCATCGGAAATGTTTGGTTTTTGCCGGTTTCGGCATCAATCATTAGCAGGGCGTAGCCGCCGCGATAATCAAATAACCAGAGCAGTACCACATTCCGTCCGCTTCCATCTACTGTAGCAACCACACCGCGATGGTTGCTCACTGGAGCGGCCACCCCATGATCAAAGAAACCTTTTCCCAAGTCCTGGGAAGCAACGGGAATTGAGGCGGCCAGACTTAAAATAAAACTGAGCAAAGTTAGTGCAATAAGTTTTTTGGGCCGGTTGAAAGTGGATTTGTAGAACATGTTTCTTCTATTAAAGATTAATTTAGAAAACGATATTATAAAAAATAGGATAGTTCTAATAACATAGACTATTTATAAACAGCAAATAACCAGTTTTATCGATTATTTTAATTGTAAACAAGTTTAT
>DATCMY010000066.1:0-7218 GCA_036565505.1 Hanamia sp. | reverse complement strand
TCCTACCGGCGCACCCAAACCTTTACTGAGACAAATAGAGATACTATCAAAAATTTCACCATAATCTTTTGGTTTTTCATTCTTTTCGACAAGAGCATTAAAGAGTCGCGCTCCATCCAGGTGCAACTTTAAGCTGTTTTGCAGGCAAACTTCTTTGATCTTTTGGATTTCATTGATATCATAGCAGCTTCCGCCGCCCCTGTTGGCCGTATTCTCCAGGCTTACCAACTGCGTTCTTGCTTTATGAATATCCTGCGGATTAATGGCCTCTAAAACCTGCATATCCGTGATCCGTCCCCGGTCACCTTCCACCGCTTTTACCTGGCAACCGGAATTAAAAGCGATTCCGCCGCCTTCATAAATATATACATGACTCATTTTGTCACAAATTATTTCATCACATGACTCTGTATGGCATTTTATCGCAATTTGATTGGTCATGGTTCCGCTTGGACAAAAAATTCCTGCTTCCATTCCAAACATTTCCGCGAGGATATTTTGGAGTTTATTAACTGAAGGATCTTCATTAAAAACATCATCTCCCACCGGTGCATTGAACATAGCATTCAGCATATCTGGCGTAGGTTTGGTAAAGGTATCTGATCGGTAATCTGTCATTTTGTAAAAGTATCATTTTAATGAATATCCGGAGACGCAATAAAGAAAAATAAAATACCACCTGTCCTAAAATGTTCTGTTACAGTCATATATTTATGCTAAAAGCTATGAAATGCGGATTTTGCGATGTAAATTTGCAAATGTTTTAAAGATTTTCTCTATTTAGCATATCTTTTGTAACATTTCTCCCATAATTGGTGTCTTAAAAGCGAATAATAACTATTAACTATAACTATAACCAAACATGAGGCAACTTAAAATTGCTACCCAGATCACTAACAGGGATTCCCAGGCGGTAGAAAAATATCTGCAGGAAATTTCTAAAATTGGAATGATCACTCCGGAGGAGGAAACTATTTTAGCACAGAAAATCAAAATGGGCGACCAGAGAGCTTTAGAGCGTCTCACAACGGCCAATCTACGTTTCGTAGTTTCAGTTGCAAAACAGTACCAACACCAGGGATTATCATTGAGTGATCTTATTAACGAGGGAAACCTCGGCTTAATTAAAGCGGCACAACGCTTTGACGAAACAAAAGGTTTCAAATTCATTTCTTATGCTGTGTGGTGGATTCGCCAATCTATACTACAGGCATTGGCAGAGCAGGGCAGATTAGTCCGCTTGCCTCAAAATAAAATTGGCACGTATAATAAAGCTAATAAAGCTTACATGGCTTTTGAACAGGAACACGAAAGAGAACCTTCTACTGAAGAACTCTCTGAAATTCTTGAAATGAGTGAAACAGAAATCAACAACATTTTCCAAAGTAATACCCGTCATACGTCATTGGACGCGCCGGTACACGAAGCCGAAGATGTAGCGATGGGTGATCTTTTAAAAGGGCCAGGCGAAACGGATGAAGATGTAATGCACGATTCATTGAAAAATGAAATTCGCCGTGTATTAAAATCCCTTAGTCCGCGCGAAGCTGAAATTGTTAATGCTTATTTCGGGCTTGATGGTGAAAATGGTGTTACCATTGAACAAATTGGCCAAAAATATGATTTGACAAAAGAACGTATTCGCCAAATTAAAGAAAGAGCAATCAAACGCTTGCAAAAAGCAAGATACAGCAGCGCTCTTAAAGCTTATTTAGGTTAAAAAATAAAAGATTAAATTTTATAGCCGTTCCAGTTTTGGAACGGTTTTTTTGTTTAATCCTTTTCCAGTAAAGAAAATGATGCCTAAATAAATTGCTTTTGCCGATTCCGGAAACTTTCGCTTTGGAAAAAGGAACTAATATGATTTGAACGCCTGTGCTAAATAACTGCGGGCCAAATGTAAAGCCTATTGGGATTATCTGCGAAAAACTTTGGGCAAATTTTCAACGCCTAAAGAATCGGCTTTTTTATCCGGAGAATGTTTACGTGGCAATACTGTGTCAGCATTAGTTGGTGTACCTTCTACTACATCCCGGATATCCATGTGGTTTTCACAGGCAGAAAATCCTGTAAACATGAAAAGCATTAAGCATACAGTAATTAATTTCATTTGATATTTTTTTGTGCTGTTAAAGGTATCGAACCCTGTTATTAATTATTTACGTTGATAAGCCGGAAAGTTAACAAGTAGGAAAGTAATTACAAAAAAAATATAAATTATTTATGGGCGATGCTTCGCAAATCTTTCATTTGTGATGGCGCTCCCTGCAGCAAAATCTGCCATGCAGGCTTATTATAAATAGCAATAGAACTCATTTGCAAATTGCTTTTACAATTCAATGCTGATAACAATTGCAGCCATCCATTACTATAAACTTTCCAGGTACTGAAGTAATTTTTGCAGGTCGGCTTTTTTATGAAAATCAATTTTATTTTCCTGTAAATATTCTTTTAATTTTTTTTCATGATGAGAAAATAATTGATAAAATGTTTTTTTATTTGCCGGGAAAAAATTGTAAAAGCGGTCTGCCAGGTAAAATAAATTGATGTACTTATAAAGAGAGTTTTCATCAATAGAAATTGCCTGCCGCGTTTGATCATCCGCGGTATAACTATCATAAGATGTCATGGAAGCGGTACCTGAATAAGTGCCGTAAGCTCCTTTTTTTTCCTTGCCAATATATTTCAGTAACTGTTTTATTCCAAGGTTGATGGAAGGAGTATGAGTTAGTATTTGCACAAAGCCTTTTTCAAAATAGTAAAAAGTATCAACCCCGATAATTATTTTATCAAATGTTTCAGGATGCGCTACTGACAAGGTATCTCCCGTTGGATTAATAAAATGAACTTCGCCAACAATCCGTTGATAATTTAATATGGCAAACGATACGGCGCTATCCTTATAAATAATTTTGCCTTCCAGGAAATGCGGGAATTGATAAGCTTGTTGTCTTAATTCATCTTCATTATTATGCAGAGGATTTATTGATAAAGTCTTCGTTTCCTGGCAATAAGAATTTTCAAAAATCAATAAACAAAATAATATGGGTACAATAAATTTCATATCGGAATATAAAGGATTAATAAATGCAAAATGCTATTATAGGCTATGCTTAAAATTAATTAATATTAATGAATGAAAAATCATTTTACAATAACAAAAAACCGCTTCAAAAAAAGCGGTTTATAAAAAATATTGTTTACGCATTAAAGAATCAATGATAGCCTTAAACCCAAAGCGCTAAAATTTCCATTCCCTGCATATCCATCATATTTTATAGTGAGATCAAGTGGTTTATCATTTCTGCTAAAATTATAACCTATTTGCGGAGAGTAAGCAAAGGTAGTAACGCTACTACCACTAATACTATTTAAACCAACACCAATTTGCGCACCTACATGTAATCTGCTACCTGCATAGGCATTACCACCAACAGTGATTGGGATTACAGTATAAGCTTTATTTTTTGTATTACTTCCCGAAGATCTGCCCGCATAACTTACAAACCCAACATGAAAAATCCCGCTTAGATTCTGCTGAAAAAAATGCTCAACCTCAGCACTTGCCCCTATACCTAAACCCCAGCCTTTATTTCCCGGCAAGGCTTTATATGGATTGGAAGTGGCAATACCTATTTCCGGGCCTATACTAAATCTTGTTTTCCCTACTCTTTGTGCCTTAGCTACAGAAACTGTGGTTAAAGCGATTGCCGCTAACATGATAATCTTTTTCATATTTTATACATTTGGTTTAAGCAAAAATAAGCTGGTATAACATGAACTGACAAAAAATTATAGAATTTAAAAAATAGAAAAGCTGACCTTATTTTTTTGTAAAAGATTTTTTTAGAAATGCTCATTAAAAATTGCATAAAATAATTCTTATCGTTTTACTTCCCGAATTTTCAATGTGTAAAATGTTTACTTTTGAATATATTCAAAAAGAGAAATTATGGAAACAAAAACAGAGCATGTTCAATGTTTAATTATAGGTTCCGGCCCCGCCGGTTACACCGCAGCGATCTATGCAGCAAGGGCCAATCTTAAACCAGTTTTATACCAGGGAATTCAACCAGGTGGCCAGCTTACGATAACTACAGAGGTGGAGAATTATCCCGGTTATCCCGATGGTATTCAGGGCCCCGACATGATGATTGATTTTGAAAACCAGGCAAAAAGAATGGGAGCTGATATAAGGTATGGCCTGGCTACAGAAGTTGATTTTTCTGCCTGCCCTTTAAAAGTTATGATCGATGAAGAAAAGTGGATCAGTGCCGACACAATTATTCTGGCTACCGGCGCCACCGCAAAATGGTTAGGATTGGAAAGTGAGCAAAGGCTCAACGGTTTCGGTGTGAGTGCTTGTGCGGTATGTGACGGATTTTTCTTTAAAGGAAAAGACGTATGTATAGTAGGAGCGGGGGATACCGCTGCAGAAGAAGCATTGTACTTAAGTAATATTTGCAGCTTTGTACACATGTTTGTAAGAAAAGATGCAATGCGTGCCAGTAAAATAATGCAGCAAAGAGTATTGAGCACATCCAATATAAAAGTGTATTGGAATACTGAAGTGGAAGAAATATTGGGTGAAAAGAAAACAGAGGCGGTAAGAATAATGAATAACAAGACCGGAGAGAAAACCGAAATTCCTGTAAGCGCTTATTTCGTGGCGATTGGCCATCAACCCAATTCAGAAATATTGAAAGGCTGGATTGATATGGATGAAGCAGGCTATGTAAAAACGATACCTGGATCTTCAAAAACAAATATCGAAGGCGTGTTTGCTGCCGGCGACCTGCAGGATAAAATATACAGGCAGGCTGTGACTGCAGCGGGTTCCGGCTGTATGGCCGCTCTTGATGCCGAACGATTCCTGAGCATGCTTGAACATCCCGTACCATCAGATCACATTATGATCCCTATTGATAATAATGAAGACAATCCAACAAAATAATTATTAATCCTGTAACCAATCATTTCATATCAATTATATGATTACAGTTCATTTGCACAATCTCCTTTTTTATTCATTTCATGGTATACACGAAGAAGAAAAAAAATTAGGAAATGAATATGAAGTAGACGCTTTTGTCGAATTTCATGAAAACGCCGAAGTGATTGAACATATAGATGACACAGTGAATTATGCATCTATGTACGAAATCATCAAAAAACGAATGAGTATTCCTACACCGCTGCTGGAAACGATTGTAATGGAAATAGGTAATCAAATTCACGCTGAATATCCTTTATTGAAGGCAATACAAATTTCTATAAAAAAACTGCATCCGCCTATTGAAGGCATTCAGGGTGCAGCTGGAGTTACCTGGGAAAAACAGTTTTAAATAATGAGTTTACACGATTTATCCATTGATAATTCTGCTTCATAAATCTTTCTTACCTAAACCTCTTAAACAATTTATCTTCCCAAAAAATTAAATATGCTTAGTAAAAAACTATTTACCTTCTTATTGGTTATTTTCAGTGTTACCGTTTATGCACAAAACGACAGTTCTGTTTACGATCACCACGATCTTTTTACGCCCAATTTTTACCCGTCTTCAGTAAATGAATACAGGGCATCTAATGGAGAACCCGGCCCAAAATACTGGACCAACAAAGCAAGCTATAAAATAGCGGCTACACTGGATGACGTAAAAGATGCTATCTCGGGAAGTGTAATCATCACTTATACCAATAACAGCCCAAAGCCTATGGATTTTGTATGGCTTTATCTTGATCAGAATCTTTATAGATTAGATTCCCGCGGGCAGGCAAAAACACCCGCTAACGGCAGAAGCCGTTATGGAGATGTAAATTCAAAATTTGAAGGCGGCTTTAATATTCAATCTGTAAAACTTTTAACAAACAAACAGGGGAAAATTTCTTCTTCAGATATAACAAAAATCATTTCGGATACAAGAATGCAACTTCGCTTTTCTTCGCCCCTGGCTGCTAATGGAGGCATCATTCAGTTTAAAATTGATTATTCATTTTTTATACCAAAATACGGAAGCGATCGCACCGGAATTCTTGACACCAAAAATGGAAAAATTTATTCTATAGCACAGTGGTATCCGCGCATGTGTGTATTTGATGATATTGAAGGCTGGAACACTTTACCTTACTTAGGTGCAGGAGAATTTTATTTAGATTATGGCGATTATGATTATTCTGTTACCGCTCCTGCAAACCTTATTATAGTTGGTTCCGGAGATCTTCAAAACCCCAACGAGGTATTGACGGCTACAGAATTAAAAAGGATGGCATTGGCAAAACAGAGCGATAAAACCGTAATGATACGTACTGCTGAAGAAGTTACGGAGCCTTCTTCACGGCCACAAAAAGGAAATATTACCTGGCATTTTAAAATGAAAAATGCAAGAGATGTTTCATGGGCAGCTTCCAAAGCATTTATCTGGGATGCAGCAAGAATTAATTTCCCCTCAGGAAGAAAAGGATTGGCAATGAGTGTTTACCCGGTAGAATCTGCCGGAGATGCAGCCTGGGGCAGATCTACAGAATATACCAAAGCATGCCTGGAAGGATACTCTAAAACATGGTTTGAATTTCCATATAATAATGCAACCAATGTAGCCAGTAATATGAGTGGCATGGAATATCCCGGTATTGTTTTCTGTGGATACCGTGCTACCGGTCAAAGATTATGGGGAGTTACCGATCATGAATTTGGGCATACCTGGTTTCCTATGATCGTAGGAAGTAATGAAAGAAAATATGGCTGGATGGATGAAGGATTTAATACGTTTATAAATGTAATTTCTACCGAAGCTTTTAATAATGGTGAATACAAGCCAACGCCTTCCAATAAATCCCCTCTTTATAAATACATGTTCAATAAAAACAGTGAAACAATCATGTCATCTCCTGATGCTTTACAAGAGGCCAATATTGGGGTAGCGCTTTATATGAAACCGGGATATGCTCTCGGGCTTTTACGAAATGAAATACTTGGACACGATCTTTTTGATTATGCATTCCGGGACTATATTAAAAAGTGGGCCTACAAACATCCAACTCCATGGGATTTTTTCAGGACGATGGAAAATGCATCAGGTGAAGACCTTGGTTGGTTCTGGAAAGGAATGTTTATCAAAAATTATAAATTAGACCAGGCAATTACTTATGTGAAATATGTAAATAATGATTACACACAGGGTACATTGGTTACTATTGACAATCTGGATAAGATGGCTA
>DATCMY010000065.1:0-4450 GCA_036565505.1 Hanamia sp. | reverse complement strand
ATGTATATGAGGGTAGCAATTGGCATACACAAAGAAGATATTGAAAGTGCCATTACAACTTATCACCTGATGAGTGAAAGGTGGATGACACATGCCACACCAACTTTATTTAATGCAGGTACACCAAAACCTCAAATGAGCTCATGCTTCCTGCTAACCATGAAAGAAGATAGCATTGATGGTATTTACGATACTTTAAAACAAACCGCAAAAATCTCCCAAAGCGCCGGTGGTATTGGTTTGGCCATTCACAATGTAAGAGCAACGGGTAGTTATATTGGTGGAACAAACGGCACCAGCAACGGCATCATTCCTATGCTTCGTGTGTTTAATGATACTGCCCGTTATGTTGACCAGGGTGGTGGCAAACGCAAGGGCGCATTTGCCATTTACCTAGAACCCTGGCATGCGGATGTATTTGAATTTTTAGATTTAAGAAAAAATCACGGCAAAGAAGAAATGAGGGCCAGGGATTTATTTTTTGCTTTATGGATTTGCGATTTATTTATGAAACGTGTGGAAGCAAACGGCGAATGGAGTTTGTTTTGCCCCAATGAAGCTCCGGGATTAAGCGATTGTTGGGGAGCGGCATTTGAATCTCTTTATATAAAATATGAAGCTGAAGGCAAAGCAAGAAAAACTATCAAAGCACAGGATTTGTGGTTTGCCATTTTGCAATCACAAATAGAAACAGGCACGCCATACATGCTGTATAAAGATGCTGCCAACCATAAAAGTAACCAGCAAAATTTAGGTACCATAAAGAGCAGCAATCTTTGCACCGAGATAATGGAATATACAAGCCCTGATGAAGTGGCGGTTTGTAATTTAGCATCTTTGGCCTTGCCACGGTTTGTAATTGATGGAAATTTTGACCAGCAAAAATTATATGAAGTAACTTACCAGGTTACCAAAAACCTGAACAAAATAATTGACAACAATTACTACCCGATTGAAGAAGCAAGAACTTCCAATATGAAGCACCGCCCTGTTGGTTTGGGTGTGCAGGGTTTGGCAGATGTTTTTTTTCTGTTACGTTTGCCATTTGAAAGTGAGTTGGCTAAAATGCTCAACAAAAATATTTTTGAAACCATCTATTTTGCTGCTATGACAGCCAGTAAAGATTTGGCAAAAGAACAAGGTGCCTATCCAACTTATGAGGGTTCACCCGTATCAAAAGGAATTTTCCAATTTGATATGTGGGGGGTAACCCCCACGGAGCGCTGGGACTGGGTTTCACTAAAAGAAGAAGTAAAACAATTTGGCATAAGAAATTCTTTATTGGTTGCACCAATGCCCACTGCCTCCACTTCACAAATTTTTGGCAACAACGAATGTTTTGAACCCTATACCTCGAACATCTATACAAGAAGGGTTTTAAGCGGTGAGTTCATCATTGTAAACAAACATTTGCTGAAAGATCTGATAAATCTTGGTTTGTGGAATAATATCATGAAAAATAAAATCATTGCCGCCAATGGCTCTATTCAAAACATTGAAGAAATACCGGCTGATATAAAAGAGCTGTACAAAACGGTTTGGGAAATTAAACAACGTACCATTATTGATATGGCTGCTGACCGGGGTGCATACATCTGTCAATCGCAGTCATTGAATTTATTTGTTGATAATCCAACTACATCCAAACTCACATCCATGCACTTTTATGCATGGAAAAAAGGATTAAAAACAGGCATGTATTATTTGCGTACACAAGCCGCTACACAAGCTGTCCAGTTTACTGTAGAGAGGCAGGGAAGCAATGAAATTAATCCTGTAATTCCATCAACAGAAATAATAAATCAATCACAACCCGCTACTGATATTCAGCCGACACAAACCGATGCTCCTTCCTGTAGTATGGAAGAGGGTTGTCTTAGTTGTGGTTCATGAACGATCAAATGGTTATTTAGTAAATTTTCTATTGTAGCCATTTAGAAAAATATTGATAATAAGCTGGCTTTTATTGAATTTTTATTTTATAAAATGTCGTAAAATTGACCAGGATAAACTCATCATAAAATTGGATTTAAAAATTATCTTAACATAAAAAAAATTATCGAAAAGATATTTTATTATCTTTCCCACCTGCAATAGAGTTTTGATGGTACTACAGTCTTACACACGTTTCAGACGGTGGCTCCCAAAGGGAACGGTCGAGTAGGCAAGGGCATTACAGCCCAAGCCGCTCAAAGAACCGTACGTGAAAGTCTCCCTTCATACGGCTCGTATTATCTAAATCAAGATTTTATCCCAATCTTCCAGTGATAAAACAACGATGGATTTCCGGCTTGTATCAACTGATATTTCTTATACAATCGCTTTTTGCCCCGTATCTTATATGTGTTCTTCATCCACTTACGGATTCGTTCATTCAAATAATAAAATACGCCATGTGCTTCATCCCTGTTAAACCTCGTGTAGTAATTGATCCAGCCTCGTACTTTCGGATTTAGCGTTTCGGCGAACCATTCTAAGGTTTGGGTACTCCACTGTGTCCGCAATACTTCTTTGATTGCTGCTTTGATACTCGTTTTTGCATTGTTGCTGATAGCTGCACTAAACACTAACAAGCGTTTTGCGCTGCCAAATTTATCCTTCACTGTCCTTGGCTGGAAGCTATAACTTAGAAAAGTAAAGCTCTCATTTTCATGCCTGCCATGGCGCTGATAATTTTTGCAATACACAATCTTCGTCTTTTCAGGATGCAGCGTTAATTCAAACTCTTCCATCCTTACTTTTAATTCTTCCAACATCTGTTCAGCTTCTTCTTTACTGCCGCAATGAATAACGATGTCGTCTGCATAGCGTTCAAAAGGACACTGCTTATGTGTTTCATCCATCCACTTGTCAAAGGCATGGTGCAGGTAAATGTTAGCCAGTAATGGACTAACCACTCCACCTTGCGGCGTGCCTTTAGTCCTTGCTGTTATGCTTCCATCTTCCTGCTCTACTCCCGCTTTCAACCATCTTTCTACATACATCAGTACCCACTTCTCCTGTGTATGCTGCCCAAGCAATGCTAACAATATACTGTGACTGATATTATCAAAGAACCCTTTTATATCTACATCCAACACCCAGGCTTTCTGAATACAATTTGCCTGGCATTGAGCAAGTGCATCATGCGCACTCCTGCCTGGTCTGTATCCAAACGAACTGTTGTGAAAGACTGCATCCACTGAAGGTTCCAGATAATCTTTTACTACGCCCTGCGCAATGCGGTCTCCTACCGTTGGTATGCCCAGTGGTCTTAATCCGCCTTGCTTCTTTGGAATAAATACCGTTCGTACCGGCGGCGGAAAATAGCTGCCCGATGCCATGCGGTTATAAATCTTGTACAGATTCTTACTCATGTTGGCATTGAACATCTCAATGCTTTCACGGTCTATACCTGCACCTCCTTGCTTTGACACCGTTTTTAAATAGCTATCATACACCATCCTTTTACTTACCGGCAATGATTTTGTCTTTTCTTCTTGCATCATTCTCTGTTTTAATTCAGAGTTGTTTAAAAATAATTCGACTTAGATAATCGAAGCCCTTCGCTCCGTTTCCATTACAGAAACTTCTTAGCTACTATGACTTCGTCCGACGCTTCCGATTGCTTCTCCCAACTTAATCGGGATTGAGTTGCAGTATGAACTGTAGAATATTTATTGAACAGTCGCTTCTAAAAAAAAAACTTCCTGCAAAGCCTGTTAGCACATCAACCGGGAAGCCTCTCACGTTCCGTATAAAAGCCTGTGTAAAGCTCCTGCCGCCTTAATGCCGGTTGTTCCGTAGCCGGTAAACAGATAACTGCTACAGTCTTTCATATCGGCAGTAGGAGACCAATACTTTTAACAACAAGGAGCCGTTTCGACATGTCTTCGGTCGGTTTACTTTCGTTCAGCTTCTTTACACGTACCTGATGCCTTTACAGGCACCTTTTGCCTGAACGTTCAGCACCACAACTTTTGATTGCAGCACCTTCAGGTGGTTTGCATACTCCGTCTGCACAGCGTATGCGGTAGGCCTGCTACCATCTTTTATACAGCATTGAAAAGAACTATCTATTCTATTCATTCGTGACACACCCTACGTTGGCTAAAAGTGGGACGAGGGCCTGAGATAGCAATTTATTTTTTCATCAGTTCCTGTGGAGGTGTTTTTGCATCCGGATTTACATCTCCTGTTAATGAATTTAAAAAAGCCACAATTTGTTTCTCTTCGGTAACTGATAAGTTTCTGTTTAATTGAGCCTTTCCCATAATTATTACAGCGGAATCGAGATTGGCAATACTTCCATCATGAAAATAGGGAAAGGTTTTTGGCGCATTTCTCAATCCGGGTACTTTAAACACGTCTTTATCCCCTTCATTTTTGGTTACTGCTTTCCTCCCTTCATCATTGAATGTACTTTTTGTTAAAGTGCGGTAATCAGTTACTACGTATCCCACCGGCGAAC
>DATCMY010000064.1:0-9930 GCA_036565505.1 Hanamia sp. | reverse complement strand
CTCATATCCATCGGAGATTTGTCAAGTGGCGGAATTGCTGAATTTGCCGTTTGAGCAGATGTTGAAAAACAAATCGCTAATAAAATTATGGCAAGAAAATGATCATAAACAATATCAACAAAAGCACCGGAATATAAACGGTATTGAGGCCGGAAAAATTTTTTAGCCCTCGCTGTTACCTCATGGCTGTCTGTAAAACTATCAATTAAACGGTGTAAATGAATCCCCTTTTGAATTTCGCCGGGGTAATCAAATTTTGCTTTTCCCTTCACAAAATCACTGATCATATTGCCGGTTAAAATATCAGCATTATTAAAAGATAAAAAGGCATGAGCCAGGTAATTCATCTGTAAAATAACACCATAATACTGTAATATCTTTCAGCATCCTTAATCCATTACTTTATTGGCATATAATTTTCTGTAAAAAATATTATTAATCTAAATACGAATATTATGGAAGAAAAAGTAAGAATTACCAACCCTTCAATGGGAAATAATGATTTGGGAACCGAAAGAAGTGAGGAAGTGGGAATGCATGTATCGGCAGGTACAAATACTCAACTTCATCTGGCTGCATTGAGCGGAAATAAACCTAAAAAAGATAAAAATATTAATGACGATGAAAAAGTGATTAAAAATACAAATGGTAAATCTGAATTTTTAGAAGCAAATGAAACAGATGAATAAAGAGGCAGCCTCACTAATCTTTTAAGGCAGGCTTCGACCTGCCTTTTTTAAATGCATAATTGTAGAATAATATACTCATTCCGATTCAACTTATTCTACAGTAAAAGGATTGGAAATACATGAATGAACCGTACATTTTTTATTAAATGAAAATTTTAGAATCTTATTAAAAAAAGTTGCAGTAATTTGGAGCCCTATGTTTTCAATTTTTAAAAAAATAGAAGATGGTTTTGAAAAAGTCATTTTAAAAAATGAACTCACCAATAATTATGCAGTCATTATTCCTTCCTGCGGTGCCATACTTCATGAATTTGCAGTACATACAAATAATGAACTTATTAATGTGATAGATTGTTATCAATCTTTTGAAGAATTTAAAAATCATCTTGTTGAAAAAGGTTTTTTAGGTTGTAAGCTTTCTCCTTTTGTATGCAGAATTAATAATGGTAAATATACTTTTGGTGAGAAAGAATATTCCCTTCAAAAATCATTGCCGGCCAGGCATGCATTGCATGGCGAATTGTATGATAAATCATTTACAATTACTTCGGAAACAGCCAATGAAATTAATGCCTCTGTCACTATGAAATATGAATACAGGGCAGAAGATCCTGGTTATCCTTTTAATTATGATTGTATAGTAACATGGCAGCTTGAAGGTGAAAACAAACTTATTGTAATTACAGAATCTATCAATAAAGGCGAGGGTTTAATACCAATGCAGGATGGCTGGCATCCCTATTTTACATTAGGAAATTCTATTGACGATTTACATTTGGAATTCCAGGCAAAAAATATGGTTGAATTCAACAGTGAATTACTCCCGACAAAAAAATTGATTGAATACACAAAATTTTCTTCTATCGAAAAATTTGGAGATACAAAATTAGATAACTGTTTTACATTAGATTTCCAGGAATGCCAACCACTGTGTGTTTTAAGAAATGTTGAAAAAAATATTGAAGTCCAGATATTTCCTGATAAATCATATCCTTACCTGCAGATATACACGCCCCCGCATCGCAGAAGTATTGCCATAGAAAATATAAGTGGCGTACCGGATGCATTTAATAATGGTATGGGTTTTATTACACTGGAACCCGATCAGTCAGCTATTTTCAAAACAACCTATAAAATCAAGCTTTTAAATGAAACTGCATGAATGAAACTGCATTGAGAGTAAAGAATAGTTTCAAAGAAAAATTTAAAGTAGAACCTCATCTTTATTATTCTCCGGGAAGAATAAATCTTATTGGCGAACATGTGGATTACAACGATGGCTTTGTAATGCCCGCCGCCATTGACAAAGGTATTTATTTCGCTATGGCATTAAATGAATCTGAACAGATCAATTTATATTCCATTGACTTTAATGAAAGTATTTCCCTGCCCCTTTCAGAAGTAAAAAAAATGGATACCTGGAAAAATTATGTGCTGGGAGTGGTAAATGAATTTCAGAAATTAAATCTTCCATTAAAAGGATTTGATTGTTTGTTCGGCGGCAATATTCCCATTGGTGCGGGAATATCTTCATCGGCTGCATTGGAAGGTGGTATTGCCTTTGGACTTAATGAGCTTTTTAATTTTGGCCTAAGCAGAAAAGAGCTTGCTTTACTTTGCCAACGTGCAGAGCATAATTTTCCCGGAGTGAAGTGTGGCATTATGGATCAATATGCCAATATGATGGGAGAAAAAAATTCATTGATTTTGTTGGACTGTATGAATATTACTCATGAGTATATTCCTCTCAATATGGAAGGTTATGAAATTGTTTTGATCAATTCAAAAGTGCATCATTCTCTGGCCTCATCTGAATATAATCGTAGAAGAAAAGAATGTGAAGAAGGATTGAATATTTTAAAAGATTACAGTAATGTACAGTCGTTCAGGGATGTTTCAAAACCAGAAAGTCTTACTGGTTTTGAAAAAAAAATGAGTAAAGAGGTTTTCAAAAGATGCCTTTATGTGGTAGAAGAAATTTATAGAACAAAGAAAGCTGCTCAACTTTTAAAAGAAAATAATATTGAAGCATTTGGAAAGTTAATGTTTCAAACACATGAAGGACTAAAAAATCTATACCATGTGAGTTGTAAAGAACTCGATTATTTAGTGGATCGCGCTGCAGAAAATAAAGGCGTTGTTGGTGCAAGGCTCATGGGTGGCGGTTTTGGTGGCTGCACTATTAATATCGTAAAGGAAAAAGGGATAAGCCAATTTTTATCAGAAACTTTATCTGCTTATAAAGAACAATTTAATATTGAGGCAGAGGTTTATGAAGTAAAAGTAGTAGATGGAACCTCTGAAAATACTGATTCTTCCCTTTAACATTCAACTCCTTTCAAAGGGCAATCATGGAATTTTTATCGGGATTTACTTATCGTTCAATAATCTAATTAACCTTTTCTAAAAGGCTACATTTTGCAGAAAGATTCCTTAAATTGTGCACAACTTATAACGAAAAAAAACTGGCTTATATAAAAACATCTGTACCGCTTATTAAAATATAAAGGCAAAATATTTTTCATTAAAAAAATTGAGTGATGGTAACAGTAATCATTCCAGCGCTGAACGAACAGGAAACAATTAGTGAAGTAGTTAAATTTTGCTTTGCTGAGCCTTTGGTTAATGAAGTAATTGTTGTAGATGACCAAAGCACAGATAATACCTGTGAAAGGGCGGAATCTGCCGGCGCTACAGTTTTAATAAGTAAGAAAAGAGGAAAGGGCTTCTCTATGAAAGAAGGCATTTTATCCGCCTCCAACCCGCTTTTGGTTTTCCTCGATGCAGATATTCATCCCTACCCTTCCGGAACTATAAAAAATCTTATAGAACCGCTTATTAACAATGAATATGATTTTGTAAAAGGGGCCTTTGCCAGAAACGCGGGCCGCGTAACAGAATTGGTAGCCAAACCTTTGCTGAATATATTTTACCCGGAGCTGGCTTCTTTTCAGCAACCGCTCAGCGGTATGATCGCCGGGAAAAAATCTTTCCTCAATAAAATTGATTTCTTTGACGATTACGGAGTTGATATCGGCATACTGATAGATATGTTTTTAATGCAGGCAAGGATGAAGGAAGTTAATATTGGCTACATTGAAAATAAAAGCAAACCATGGCAGTTATTAGGTAAAATGAGCAGCGAGGTGGCCAGGGCGATTATAAAAAGAGCTACTCATCAAAATAATAACCTGGTAAACCTGGAAGAACTGGGCATGGTTAATATTATCAGTACTGAAATGGAAAATGTAATAAAGGAAGAAATGGATTCATTGCATAAGATGATTGTTTTTAATGTGGACAATACTTTACTCCAGGGAAGTTTTATAGAATCCTGTGCTGAAAAATTTTCTTTTGAAGAAGATTTAGCTGTTTTAAAAAGCATTGAAAAAGATCCTGCGGTACTTACCAAGCATATTGCCAAGTTATTAAAAGGCTTACCCATAGGCGAGTTACTAAAGGTAGCCGCTTCCTTACCCATTTTAGATGATGCCGCTGAGGTAGTAGATCAATTGAAAAAAAGAGGGATAGTAGTAGGTATCATTAGCGATTGCTATCAGTTTGTAGCAGAATATGTAAAGAATAAACTGGGAGCCGATTTCGCCTTTGGAAATCAATTAGAATTTTATGAAGGAAAGGCAACCGGGGAAGTAAATATCCCTTCTTATTTTTACAATCATTCCGAAAGTAAATGCAATCATTCTATTTGCAAAACCAATATCTTAATACACGCTTGCCGAAAATATGATATCACTTTAGAAAACTGTATCGCAATTGGTAATAAGGCAAACGATCTTTGTATGATACAGCAGGCCGGTATGGGCATTGCCTTTTGCACCACCATTAAACGCTTAAGAAACGCTGCGGATAAAACAATCGACAATTTATCTTTTACCGGTTTACTGGATACAGAAAGTTTAGGCTCACAGAAAAAGAAACTGAACTTCAATTTTAAACCAAAGAATTTATCAATAAAATCAGCCGTTTTTTATAGTACAATTTTTTCTATCGTTCTGTTAAGCCTGCTTTTTTCTGCACCCAAAGCCATAAGGTGACCTTCTATTGAAACGTCAATGGAAGAACTCAATAAACCCGCATCCTGCTGTGCCACGGCCTGTACCCAATCTCTTACCAACCGATGATCTCCTCCTCCATGAGGATCTGATTTCATTTTCCATGAGGTTTTTTTTCTTGTTCTGAAATTTGTCAATTCAAAATTTTCCATGTCTCCAACAATATCCCCTGTTGAACCCATAATCCGGGTTCTTCTTCCTTCATAAGAAACGTGTGCTTCCATTGAAAATGCCGCTGTAACGCCATTTTCAAAAAGTATGTTTACCGTAAGATGGTCGGGCTGGTCATTATCCATCCGGTAAACACACCGGCCATAATCGGTAGTTTTTAAATTATTTAAAATTATTTTATCCCATTTCGATTTATTTTTTGGTAAATCAAAAACATATAAGCGTTTTTTATCGCGCAAATAAATTTGCAGCGCAGAATACGGACAGCTTGATTCTACTTTACAACCATCTGTACATCTTTCCGTACTGCCCTCAGGCGTATTGGCATTAGTAAACCAACTGAGGTTGCCAAAGCAATGAACATCATGAGCAGGGCTGTTTACCAACCACCGGATAATATCAGTATCATGACAGGATTTAGCTAAAACAATTGGCGTGGCCGTTTTACTGTTTTTCCAATTGCCTCTCACATAAGAATGGCTCATGTGTATTTGTTCAATGGGTTCCATGTGCTGAATGCTGATGATTTTCCCTAACAGACCTGCATCCAGAACCTCCTTTAATTGCCGGAAGTAGGGTGAATACCGCAATACATGGCAAACACCCACAATACGGTTGGTACTAATAGCCTTATCCAAAATCAACCTGCATTCTTCTTCGGTAGGGGCAATTGGTTTTTCCAACAGCACATCATACCCGGCATCCAATGCGGCAAGGCAGGGCTGTGTATGTAAAATATCGGGAGTAGCAATAATTACCGCATCTGCAAATTTTTCTTTTGCAAAAATTTCCTTCCAGTCGCTAAAACAATATTCAGTACCCAAATTAAATTTTAACCTGGCCCTGTATTTCCTTTCTTTATCCGGATCTGCAACAGCTACTATTTTTAATTCATACGGGTTTTGAATTGCATAATCCGCATAAATATTACCCCTGTGACCGGCGCCAATTAATATGGCAGTAACTGGTTTTTTAATCTTTATGTGACGGGGATCCTCAAATACATCGTAGTGCATGCTAAACATGGAGGCTACTTCCTTCCATCTAAAAGTGACATTTTCTTTTACAATATTTAATGAACGTAAAAATTTTCGGGAAGAAATAAATTGACGTAATGAAATAATCTTTTATCTTGTTTTAAGTAACTATTAATGGCCTTTAAAGAACAGTAGCCTATGCAGGCAATACCTTACAGGCATACTTTTAAGGCTTTTTTAAATTTAAAGGCCATTTAAAAATGGGGTTAATCCCTAAGCAGTTCTGATCCCGGACTTTTCCTTCTCTTTGTGAATATTTTCAATCTCCTGCAAAAATCCTTCTCCCCAAAAATCAATGTTATAATATTTTACCGATTCAAACAAACGTTTCATCCGCATACGCCTGTCTGCCAGGTTCATCGTTAATGCCTGAAGCAGCCCTTCTTTAAGCGATTTACGATCATAAGGATTGGTAAGCAATGCATACTTTAATTCAACGGAAGCTCCCGCAAATTCTGATAACAACAGTACGCCACTGTCATCTTTCCTTAATCCCTGTGTAGCTACATATTCTTTAGCTACAAGATTGAGGCCATCTCTAAGCGGCGTAATCCAGGCAATATCTGCTACACTATAGTAAGCAATGAGTTGCTCAAAAGGAATTGCACGAAAGAAAAAGTGAATAGGTGTCCAGCCAATTCTTGAATACTTCCCATTTATTTTCCCTATGGCCTGTTCAAGTTCCTGCTGTACTTTTTCATATACTTTCATTCCTTTCGACGGAGGAGTACAGATATTGATCAATTCCACCTTACCATGAAATTCAGGGTATTGGTCTAAAAATTCTTTAAAGGCTAAAATTTTCTCCAAAGGGCCTTTTACATAATCCAATCTTTCAACGCTTAAAATTATCTTTGTTTTACCAAAGCGGGTTCGCATTTTTTCAATTGAATCCTGTGTTTCCAACCGGTGATACAATTCTTTTATATAATCAACATTTACCCCTACGGGGTGAGCGCCTAATTTTATTTGCCTTCCACCAACATTCATGCTCCTGGTCATTTTTTCCACACCGAGGGGGCAGCTATAAGTTAAAAACCGCTCTGTACAATTTATTTCCTCTGTTACATTTACAGGTATCTGGCTCTTTACAACATCTACAAAATTTTCAACATAACGGGGAATATGAAACCCTATATAATCGCACTGCAAAAGGCTGCCAATAATTTCTCCGCGCCATGGGATGATATTAAATATATCTGCCGGCGGGAAACTTGTATGATGGAAAAAAGCTATCGTCAAATCAGGACGCAATTGTCTAAGGATACCGGGTACCATCCATAAATTATAATCGTGTATCCATACAAATGCTTTATGGTCTGCTTCCGCAACAGTTTTTTCAGCAAATAACCTGTTTACTTTTACAAAATGGTCCCAATATGAATGGTTAAATGTGGCCTTATCAATAAAAGAAAAAATAGTAGGCCAGAAAGCCTCTTTTGAAAACACTCTATAAAATAAATCTACATCCTTCTTACTCAGGCTAATGCGGGAAACCATCAGGTTAGGATATTTTTTTTCATCTACATATACATTACGTAAAACTTCATTTTTCTTTTCCACTTCTTCCCAGGCAATCCAGGTGCCTGCGCGGCCACCACTGAAAAATCCAAGTAGAGAAGATATAATTCCATTAGGGCTTTGGGGAGGAATTCGTTCCTGCCTGCCATTTATTTCTTTCATTTCGTAAGGTAGCCTGTGGTAAACCATCAACAATTGATTTCCGCTACTTGTAGAGGCTGCTTTTTCTATCTCTTCTTTAGGGAAATAATTGCGAAACTCATCAAAATATTCTATTGATTCCAGGATACCGCCACAACCTGTTTTACCGGCATGATAAACCTGGGACATATCTTTTGTTGCTTCAATTAATTTCTTTTCTGCGGATCCAACTACTACGCCTTTATAACCGGTATTGTAAAGAGAAAGGTCATTCAGTGTATCTCCGGCAACCAGTATGTCTTGATGAGAAATTTGTAATAGTTTGATCAATTGCATTAAAGAAGAACCTTTATTTACTCCCGGCGGTAATATGTCTATATATTTCTCAGCAGACATCAGTACATCGCAATCCAGTGATTTCGAAATATAATTTACCTGCTCAAGATCGGTATCAGTATCAAAGTAAAATGAACAACGGCGCATTTGAGGAACTTCCTGCCATTGCAGGCCTTTTACGTTCTTTAATTTATTATATATTTTAAGATGCCCGGGCCATTTTTCTTCAATAAATGACTGCAAAGGCTGGATAGGTTCAAGCGTTAACCCATTCACAATAGTAGCGCCTACATCACAAATAATATAATGAGGGTTTGGTAAAATTGGATCATTCAACAAAGGAATTACCGTTTCTAACCCGCGCCCGGTCACAAAGACAAGCGCCACATCTTCCCTCTCACGCATGAGCCGGTAAAGTTGTTGTTTGTAAACACTTTTGCCTGCGAGAAAAGTGCCGTCAAGGTCTGTTGCAAGTAATAACATAGTTTTTTATTTTAATTATTTTAATTGACTTTCCAATAACTTAAATTCTGTGAAAGGTGATGAGTGATGGTATTATATCCGATAGACAGTTGATAAGACTGGCATTCTTACTGTTGCCATTCAATTCACTACTTCATTATCAATCCCCAAAACAATCAGATAAGTTTTCCTATCCATAGCAATTTCTTAAGTATGGCACGGGCCTGCTAATAAATTAAGATCGTTACTGTTAACCTTAAATCGTTTCACCAGGAAAACAGATGGGACTAACAATTGATCAGACACTAATCTTTTAATAGAAACATTTATCCTTTTCTCACGAACTATATCTTCATCCAGTTCGGCTATTATTAATTCCGGAAAAGCAGAAGGCACAGCAAATAAAACATCTGCAGAGGAAGTCAGGGCTTCTTCAATTATACATGTCGGTTGGATGTATTGCAGATTGAGTCGTAAAAAACTCAGATAATTGGGGTTTCTCCCGTTTGTCATCAGAAAATTAACATGCTCCTGAGACCTTAAATACCATTTAACTTTGATTCGACTTTCCGAAAAAATCTTAAATAGCGCTGTCGCCCAACCGCCTCCCCCGATAACGGTAAGAGAATGCAGTGGTTGCAAATTCAGTAATTTTATTTATTTAAACTTTGCAAATATAGTCAATATATCTCCTTTGCTGGCTGAAAAAGGGATACATGGCGTGTTCCAATCAAAGAAACTTACTAACTTAAGCTACTAATAATAACAATATTCTTCCTCAAAATGCTGGTAAAAACTTACACTTTTACATATATCTTCTTCTTATCCATCCACCAAACGATTAACCAGTAAAAAGTAATCATGCAGAGTGCATAGAAAAGCGAACCATTATTTAAGTTGGAAGGGAAAAGCGGTTTGCATATATATTCATAAAACCAGCCAAATGGCGTTATATATATTTGTCTTCCCATGGCATCTGTAGAAGCAGGAATTCTTATAAGCGCCAACACCCTTGGTAGAAACCCGGATAATACAAAAATAAAAAGTGGATTTTTTCCAAAAACATCAAAGAATTTACTAATCCTGCCACGACGGTTTTTTAATTCAATAACATAGATCATCACCGCCAGAATGGTCATGGCAAGACCTGTAGTAAATACGGTATAAGAACTGGTCCATATTTTCTTATTCAGCGGGAAAACCATATCCCAGGCATATCCTGCAAAAAGGAATAACGCACCTGCCACAAATAAACCGTTCACCATCTCCGCGGTTTTCCCTTTTTTAATAATATAATCTCCAACTAAATATCCAAAAATTATCTGCACAATAGCACCAAACAAACTCATGAATCCTTCGGGATCAAATGCAATAGGATGGCCATTAAGATGTTCTCCATGATACATGTGGCCTTCTCCTAAAATGGCTTTATCTACATTGGTACCAAACCAACCCGTTAAACTAAACGGATCGGCAGGATTGCCGGCCACACATAAAAAC
>DATCMY010000063.1:0-1523 GCA_036565505.1 Hanamia sp. | reverse complement strand
CGAAGGAGGTTTTGAAGTGAGGATATTAAATAATCGAATCGACCTGGATGTAAATTATTACTCCAGAAGAACCAAGAATGATATTCTTTTTCCTCCAATATCACAGGCCACAGGCTACTCAGCGGGACCAAGAAATTTAGGCCTGATAACCAATAAAGGATGGGAAATTAGTTTAGGTGGTTCACCGCTAAAGAAAAATGACTTTACCTGGGATGTGAACTATAATTTTAGCTACAATAAAAGTAAAATAGTTGAGCTTGCGGAAGGTATTGATGTCCTTACAATATCAAACGGAATCGGTGGGCCTACTATGATCAATGCAGTTGGACTTCCATATTCAACTGTGAGGGCTTATGTAATGAAAAGAGATGCTAATGGCACGTTGGTTTATAATTCTGCAACCGGATATGAAGATAGAGAACTTAAGGATTTGGGTGTCGGTAATCCACCATACCTCATGGGTTTAAGTAACAATTTCAGATACAAACGGTTATCATTAACGGTTGATATTGATTCAAAATTTGGTGCGGTAGGCTATAGTAATTTAATACAATATGCTACAAGGTTTGGTCTGACCCCTCAAACACTACCAGGCAGAGAAAATGGTCTGACAGTAACCGGTGTTGATCAATCAGGTGAGAAATTTACAAAATTATGGCCCGTTGTGAACTTAGATACGTATTATAATAATTTTGGAAGTGCTTATCCCGGGCAGTTTGTATATAACACAGATTTCATTAAACTCCGTCGTATAGTTTTAAGATACAGTCTGCCAGTTAATAATCTTAAATTTATGAAAATTCAATCTGCTACCATTGGGATCACCGGATTAAACCTCGCCATATTATACCAGGATAAACGGGTTAAAGAAGCGGGAATAGATCCTGAAATGCAAGAAACAGTTGGAAATGGCCAGGGCAGCCAGGGAGTTTCGATGCCGAAAACCAGAAATATCGGGTTTAATTTGAATTTAAGATTCTAATCATTAAAATCAAAAAAATGAAAAATAAATTTATAAAAATAATAGTTTTAATTGGGGCAATTGTTTCGATATTTGAATCATGTAATAAAAAAGAGTTAACAGATATAAATATAAATCCCGATGCTATTAACTATCTAATCCCTCAATATTCGTTTACAGCTGCTGTATTGAATAGTGTTCCAGGTGAAAATTACAGAGCTCTCGGACAGGGACTGCAATATTTTGCCAGTTACAAGGAAGTGCCTGCAACAGGAGACAAATTCTATAATTTTAATGGAACTGCGGGTTCTTTTAATGTATATAACAATCAATGGAATCGTTTAATGCAGTTAGAAGCTGCAATACCTGGAGATGAAAATGTAAATAAAAGAGCTGCATGCGAGATTCTTCGCATCCTTGCTTTTCATCAGCAAACTGATCTAATGGGGGATATGCCTTATTCAGAGGCGATGAAAGGTAATGATAATTTAAAACCAAAATATGATACCCAGAAAAGTATTTATATGTCAATGTTGGCTGAGCTTGAAGCCGCATTAAAGTC
>DATCMY010000062.1:0-6335 GCA_036565505.1 Hanamia sp. | reverse complement strand
ATTTGCTCCAGTGTGTCACCAAATTGAAACGGTCTTGTTTCAGGATTAATTTCATCACCGCTCCCTGGTTTGAAAATATTGTGTTTTCCTGATTTTGTTTTTTTTAATTTCCCGAAAATTTCCTCAAGGCTGCGTTTACGGATTCCCTGCTCAGTTTTAGGTGTAATTTTTATTTCTCCTTTCTGTTTATTTTCATCTATATATCCTTTGTCTTTTAAATCTTCAATAAAATCTCCCATTCCATATTCATCATTGGTAAGATCATATTCTTTGTCTAATTCCGTAAGCCAGCTTAGTGCTTCACCTACTTCGCCGCTCGTGTAGGTAAGCAGTTGCATAAAAATATCCAACAGCTTTTCGAAAGATGATTTATTATTTTCGCTCGGATCGAATTTTGAAAAATGATGGGCACGCATTTGAAATATTTTGATATATTTTCTATAATTTCATGAAGCTACTGCTGCAATTTACAACACAAATTTTCTTAAAAATTACTCCGATTGTTAAATATACTTTGACATAAAGGACTGGAAAATGAAATTTAAAAAACTTTGAAAAAAAGGAAGGTTTTGAATAAAATTTTATAAAAAAATCCCGCTTTAATTAAGAAACGGGATTTTTAAATTTTATTTTAAAATAGCTGGACTGTGCTTATTGAGTTGCATCACGGACCTGCGTATCCTTTTTAGGATTTGGCAAATTATTAATTATCCTGGTGTGAGTATCTGATATAGCTGGCTGCGGAGTTTTAAAGAATTGTTCCATCCCGTTTATCTGTTGTAAAAGCTGCTGTACTATTTGATTTTCATACGACAGTGAAGCTTGTTTGTTTTCATCCAGGTTATTGAAATAAACATTTTGTTGTTCAAGGTCTTTGCGTAAAGCATCAGAATTTTTTTTGGCTAAAACCGTATCTCCGGCTTTATAAGCGGCTAATAAAAACTGTCCTGAAATCTGATCCTGTTGCTGTCGGCGTGATACCAAACCATAAGGAAAATTTTGCTGAAGCATCATCGAATCACATTTATGTAGTAACTGTTTTGCTTCTTCTTTTTTTCCATGATCAGCAAGGTCGGTGGCTACTTGTGCATATTGCATTCTGATAGTATTTAAATGTCTCCTGTTTTCTTCATCAAAATAAACGCCGGGAACATCGGCATTACCAAAACGGAACTTATTCATCATGACGTTATAAGACCAATCGTCATTTACCGGACTGTTTTTTACCGGAACAAGCCTGTAAGAAAGCCCGTCAGTTCTTAAATATTGCTGAAATCCGAGATCAGAATAAGGTGACGTAAAATAAATGGGACGCTTCCATTTATTGGCGGCAATAATATTGAGAATGGCGCTTTCATTTTTGCCGAGAGCATTTCTTGGAATGTCGAAATCTATCTCGCTCACTACACTATCACCTGCATTTACAGTTCCATTTTGTTTTACTAAATTTATATCAACCGGCACTTTCACTTTTTTGGTTGGAAAAATATTCAGGTAATCTCCGTTATTGTTATACATCCTTGTCGGGTCATCGCTTCCTCCATAGTCTTTCATTAAAGTATACAGATCCATTGGCTGCGTTTGATCTACTTTAGCTCCGGGTAAATCCGGCAAATAATAAATTGCATCCCTGTTACTTCCCAAAATTTGATTGGGTGTCCAGATTACATCGATGGGGGCACTTTTATTTACTGCATATCGAAGCTGATTGATGTACCAGTCAGTGCCCAATAAACTTGAGTTGATCACACGAATATCCCTGCGAATTCCTAACACCTCCTGTGCAAACCAAAGGGGATAAGTGTCATTATCTCCAAAAGTAATAAGGATCGCATTGGGAGCACAACTTTCTAAATAATCAGTGGCCAAATCAGGAGCCAATGTTTTTTTGCTGCGGTCATGATCGTTCCATTCCTGGCTGGCCATTAAAACCGGCACAGCAAGAAGGCATAGAGCCGCGGCGGCATAATTGGCGGTCATGGAATTTTTAATGTATTTGTCGAAGAGTTCTTTTACATACAATACTCCAAGTCCTATCCATATCGCAAACGCATAGAAAGAACCCACATAAGCATAATCCCTCTCACGTGGCTGATTGCCAGCCTGGTTGAGGTATAACACAATAGCAATACCTGTAAAGAAGAATAATAAGCCCACTATAAGTGTGTCTTTCTTATCCTTTTTATATTGATAAATAAGCCCCAGAATACCGAGGATCAATGGTAAAGCAAATAACTTATTGTTCGCTTTATTTTGTTTTAGGCTATCGGGCATTTTATGTTGGTCGCCAAGCCTTGCATTATCCCAGAAAGAAATTCCTGTGAGCCAGTTTCCATCTCTTACATTTCCCATATCTATACCTTGCAGATCATTTTGTTTTCCTGCAAAGTTCCACATAAAATATCTCCAGTACATCCAGTTGAACTGGTAGCTGAAAAAGAAATTTATGTTATCTCCCATAGTGGGTTTATCATAATACTTTCCTGTTTTAGGATCCTTACCGATTCCGGCAAAGCTTGCATAATAATCGGCGTGGCCCTGGTCATTACTTGCATCCCACATACGTGGAAAAATATGAGTATCCTCGGGAGCATATTCTGTTACTACTTTTTTCCCTTTCTTCTCATACTTGTTATGCCCCTTTACATAAGTATCCACATATTTTTGCTCAGAGGGTTCTGCTGTAAAATCCTGTCCTGATAAAATGGGCCAGTCACCATATTGCTCCCTGCTCAGATAACCAACAAGGCTCACCGGATTATCTACATTAAACATATCTATTGCCGGATCTGCATTGGAACGGATAAGAGTAGTAAAATAGGTAGTGAATCCAAGTATTACAAAAGCAAAGCTCCACATGGCGAGTTTTAAGAAATTCCAGTTTTTTTTCTTTGCTAATTGCAGCATAAAATAAATGATGACAGCAAGCATTACAAAGAAAAAAGTAAATCCCGTAAAGAATGGAAGCCCAAAACTATTTTTGAATAAAATGTCAAAATCGCCTGCCAGTTTAATACTCCATTGTATCATGGGCACCTGTACAATTCCGGTAATTACACAAGCCGCTATAAAAGCCCAGAAAGTGCGCCATTTGGTAGTTTGGTATCTTTTAAAATAGTACACCATTACTATTGCCGGAATGGTAAGTATAGGCAGCAAATGAACGCCAACGGCAAGACCAATCAAATAAAAGATAAGAATAAGCCATCTGTCGGCCCGGGTAAAATTTCCTTTTATGCCGTCTAATTTTTCTAAGGTTACTTCATGCTCCCATTTAAGCACTGCCCAAAAAACAATTGCTGTAAAAAAAGAGGAACTGGCGTAAACTTCTGATTCCACGGCACTGTACCAAAAAGAATCACTGAAAGTATATGCCAAAGCGCCAACAACACCAGCAGCCATTATGATAAAAATTTGTTGAGAAGAGAGTGCATTGATATCATTTCTTCCAACAATTTTTCTGGCAAAGTGGGTAATACTCCAGAATAAAAATAAAATAGTGAATCCACTCATGAGTGCACTCATAGAATTTAAACCGAGAATCGCATTATGCGGATTTGAAAAAGGGATCATGAAAATTCTTCCGAGCAAAATAAATAACGGCGCTCCGGGTGGATGCGGAACCTGGAGTTTATAGGCGCTGGAAGCAAACTCTCCGCAGTCCCAAAAACTGCCGGTGGCTTCCATTGTAGATAAATAAACGAAGGAGGCAATAATACATATTGCCCATCCTGTAATGTTGTTGATGCGTTTAAAGCTCATAGTCTGGGTTTAAATAAACAGGGGCAAATATAAAGCTATGATTGGTACAATAACAACCACATATATTTTTTTATAAAAAGGATTGTTAATTATATTTCCATTTTATTATAAGTTGGATGTTAGATTATTATGAAAAGGTTGCTTAAAATCGAATTGCATAGCCGGTGGCACAATAAATTTTATTGGGTTTAAATCTTAATCTAATTTTGAATTTTAATTTCAGTTTTGAAAATTCCAAATACTAATCACCTTATCTAATAAAATAATCCCGGCAAATTCAATTGAAAAAAGCATTTCTTCAACTTCACATCGCCATATTGTTTGCTGGCTTTACCGCTATTTTAGGAAAACTAATTGGGCTAAATGAAGGCTATTTAGTGGCTTACCGTATGCTGATAAGCGCTGTTACGCTTGCGGTTATTTTATTTTTAAGAAAAGAATTGATTATGCTTAAATGGAAAAAAGTAAGGAAACTTTTTGGCGTTGGTGCTATCATTGCCTTGCATTGGGTTACTTTTTATGGTAGTATAAAATATTCCAATGTTTCAGTTTCTGTAACCTGCTTATCGGCTATAGGGTTTTTTACTTCACTATTTGAGCCAATCATTATGAGAAGAAGAATTGATTTGCTTGAAGTTTTGCTGGGATTGCTTGCAATTGTGGGTATCTACCTTATTTTTAATTTTTATCCTGAATATAAAACAGGGATCATTTTCGGAATTATTTCAGCAATGCTTGCCAGTCTCTTTCCGATTATTAATAAAAATATATTGAAAGAATTTTCACCCAAAATAGTAACGCTGTATGAAATGACGGGAGGAGTAATAGCGCTTTGTTTTATCCTTCCGGTTTACCTTCACTTTTTCCCCGCAAAATATTTTATACCCACCACTTCTGATTGGTTTTGGCTTTTGATCCTGGCTTGGGTTTGCACTGTTTTTGCTTTTATCCTTAGCCTTAATGCATTAAAACATATTTCTGCTTTTACCGCTAACCTTTCCTATAATCTTGAACCGGTTTATTCAATTATTATGGCTTTTATTATTTTTAAGGAAAATAAATTTTTAGGCGTGGGATTCTATTATGGATTTGCGCTCATTTTAATGGCAGTTACATTGCAAATGATGAGAGTTTACAGGGATAGAAGGATCGAATTGCAAATCAAGAATTGAGAACTTTGAATTTTTTGTACAAAAAATAAAAATATTTCCAAAGATCAAAGACCAATTCCTCCCCTACGGCGGGGTTATAAATAATTGATCTTAAAACCAACTTTTGCAAATGATTCAAACATTTTAGTAACTCCGCAATATTTATCCTGTGAAAGATTTACCGCTTTTTCTACTTTCGATTCATCCTCATTACTCACTTTAATAGTATAATTTATAGTAACCTCATCATAAATTTTTGGTTCTGTATCTGTAAGATGGCCATCTACACTTATTGAAAGATCAGAAAAATTTACCCGCATTTTATTTAAAATACTTACCACATCCAATCCTGTGCAACCCGCCAGTGAAGCAAGCATCAGGGCTTTTGGCCTGGTTCCAATATTTTTCCCACCACTGGCTTCGTCTGTATCTATTTCAATTTTGTGTCCATTGATATCTGCCGTAAAATTCATTCCCGAATTGAAGGTCGCTTTAATGCTGGTAACAGCCATGTTGATATTATTTAGTAGTGAAAAATATAGTTTGCAAATCTATCTATTTTACAGATGCGGTTTTACAGCTTGTGCAATTTGCATTGAACTCATAGCGCCGGACTGCCTCCATAATACTTTTCCTTGCTTGAAAAGAATTAAAGTAGGCACACCTTGTATATTGAATTGTTGCGCTGCATTTTGATTTTTATCAATATCAATTTTTATTACTCTTAATTTGCCGGAATTATTTTGGGCAAATCGTTGTAATTCTGGTGCCATCTGTTTACAAGGGCCACACCAGGTTGCATGAAAATCAACCAATACCGGTTGTACACTATTTATCAGATCTTTAAATGTTTCCATACCTGATCCAGTATCATAAATTATGCCGCTGCTTTTAAAACAGGGTTTTGATTAGTATTACTGTAATTTTGTCCAGAATTTTATTTAACAGCATATGGGAATATGCAATTATTTCATTTTTTCTCTTTTGTTGCATTTTCCTAAAAAAAATAGATTTTTATTTTTCAGGTAATTAATTGTTTGTTACCTTTGCCGTCCGAAAAAAAGATCATTATGGCTAGAGTATGTCAGGTAACAGGAAAAAGGCCGATTACAGGTAATACTGTTTCGCATTCAAATATTAAAACCCGCAGAAGGTTTTTGCCCAATCTTCAGAAAAAGAGATATTTTCTGGCTGAAGAAGACAAATGGATTACTTTGAAGTTATCTTCTGAGGCCATTCGTACTATTAATAAGAATGGACTTTTCAGCGTAGTAAAAGAAATGAGAGCGAACGGAGCAAAGATCTAAACAAAATATTTTAAACATTCGTTATGGCAAAGAGTAGAAACAGGGTACAGGTAATTTTGGAATGTACTGAACATAAAACTTCAGGATTGCCCGGCACAAGCCGTTATATTACCAA
>DATCMY010000061.1:0-18309 GCA_036565505.1 Hanamia sp. | reverse complement strand
AGGCGAGGGATGGGTAGGGGTTGGTAACGCAAGATTTTAATAAATCCCCTGATTATTAATGGAAATGCGGGAGTTAACTGATATTTTAATTTTTTAATGGAATTTCGCTAATATCGAAAATGCCTGCGAAATTCGGGATATAACTAATTGGTATTAGCCTTTACTTTTATTTTTTATATTTGATCAAATATTTCTTTTGAAAAAACTGTTTTTAATCTGCCTGCTTTACTGCCAACTACCTGTTGTAAAATGCCAGGTAAATTATTTTCAGCAACAGGTAAATTATAAAATTGATGTTACACTCAATGATGTTGATAATACCCTAGATGGTTTCGAAATAATGGATTATACCAATAATTCTCCTGATACACTTCAATATATCTGGTTTCATCTCTGGCCCAATGCTTATAAAAATGACCGCACTGCTTTTAGTGAACAATTGTTACAATTAGGAAGAACTGATTTTTATTTTAGTGATGAAAGTAAACGCGGTTATATCAACCGGTTGGATTTTAAAGTAAATGGCATTACTGCCAATCTTGAAGATCATCCGCAATATATTGATGTGGCAAAGTTGATTTTGCCCACTCCCCTTTTTCCGGGGCAAACAATCAAAATAACTACTCCTTTTCATGAAAAAATTCCTATTAATTTTTCACGTGGCGGACATGTAGGCAAGGCTTATCAAATAACACAGTGGTATCCAAAACCTGCAGTTTATGATAACAAAGGCTGGCACCCGATTCCCTATCTTGACCAGGGAGAATTTTACAGTGAGTTTGGCAATTTCCAGGTGCAGATAACTGTTCCGGAAGATTATGTAGTAGCAGCAACAGGCGAATTACAAAATGAAGATGAAAGAAAATGGTTGAAAGAAAAAGCGGTTGGCAAAAAACAATCAGCAAATAAAAACAATAATGAATTAAAAAAGAAGGTTCAATCAGCAAAAAATAAAAAAGAAAAATTAATTAATAAAAATCAGCCTTCCAATCCTGAACAAAATCCTAACATTCCCTCTCCGGGGGGAAAGGAGTTAAAAACCCTCACTTATTTTCAAAACAATATTCATGATTTTGCATGGTTTGCTGATAAAGATTTTCTAGTTCGTTATGACACTATGCAATTAACATCCGGAAAAATAATTGACGTTTATGCTTTTTTTACACCTTCAGGTTTACCGGTTTGGAAAAACAGTATTCATTTTATAAAAGATGCCATAAAAACAAGAAGCCAATGGCTGGGTGAATATCCTTACACAATTGTTACGGCAGTAGAAGCCAAAATGGGTTTCAATGGCGGAATGGAATATCCCACTATTACCAGCATTTCTCCTATGCCTGATGAAAAATCGCTGGATATGACTATTGAGCACGAAGTGGGCCACAACTGGAATTATGGAATATTAGCGAGTAATGAAAGGGATCATCCCTGGATGGACGAAGGCATGAATACGTATTTTGATAACCGTTATGAAAAAATAAAATATCCAAAATATAAACAAGAAGAAAGCAATGATTTTATTAAAAAAAGAATTCCCGATGACGATGTAGATTTGGTTTACAGAACACAGATAGCATCCAAAAAAGACCAGCCAATTGAAACTGTTTCACAGGATTTTTCTGAAACCAATTATGGAGCAATCGCCTATTACAAAACCGGTTTGTGGATGAAAAAATTAGAAAATTTTGTGGGTCAGCTTTTGTTTGATAGTTGCCTGCATGAATATTATAATCAATGGAAATTTAAACATCCTTATCCGGAAGATTTTAAAAAAATAGTTGAAGAAGGAAGCGGGAAAAATGTAGATACAGTTTTCTCTTTATTATCCAAAAAAGGAAGCCTGGAACCTCCTCAAAAGAAAGAATTCAAATTAGCTTCTTTCTTCAACTTTCAACATACGGATAAATACAATTATCTTTTTCTTTCGCCGGCAGCCGGGTATAATTATTATGATAAAATAATGATTGGCGCTCTCATCCATAATTATACTTTACCGGAACCAGCCTTTCATTTTGTGGCCGCACCAATGTACGCAACAGGAAGTAAAACATTTACCGGAATTGCAAATGTTGGTTATAATATAATGAGTTATGGATCCATAAGAAAAACGGAAATTTCCATAAGCGGCGAAAAATTTTCTATGGATCAATTTATTGATTCAACAGGAACCAAAAATTATTTAGGATTTTCTAAAATTGTCCCTTCTATCAAACTCATTTTTAAAAATAAAAATGCAACAAGCGCTGTTAATAAGTGGATTCAATGGAAAACATATTTTATTGAAGAAACAGCCTTGTCTTTTTCAAGAGATACTGTACAGCAAATAGATATTATCAGTTATCCGAAAACCAATAGATACCTTAATCAATTAACATTAGCCTTAGAAAATAACCGGGCGCTGTATCCTTATTCTGCCAACGTTTTGGCGGAACAGGGAAAAGATTTTTTACGCTTCGCATTTGAAGGAAAATATTTTTTTAATTATGCTAAAGGTGGTGGATTGAATGCACGTTTATTTGGTGGCAAATTTATTTACCTGGGTGATAAAACTATTTATAAACAATTTGCAACAGACCGTTACCATTTAAATATGACCGGGCCAAATGGTTATGAAGACTATACCTACAGTAATTATTTTATTGGGCGCAATGAATTTCAAAAAGCTCCTTCACAACAAATAATGATAAGGGATGGTGGCTTTAAAATACGATCAGATTTATTATCAAGTAAAATAGGTAAAACGGATGATTGGCTGGCAGCCCTGAATTTAAATACTGATTTCCCAAAAAATTTAAATCCACTGCAGGTGTTGCCGGTAGAAATTCCGCTAAAAGTATTTTTAGATGTTGGCACTTTTGCAGAGGCCTGGAAAAATAATGCAGCAACAGGGAAATTTATTTATGATGCCGGATTGCAGATATCATTATTGAAAGAGATGGTTAACATTTATATACCAGTTCTTTATAGCAAAGTATATTCTGATTATTTTAAATCAACAATTACCCAAAAAAGATTTTGGAAAAATATCTCTTTCAGCATTGACATACAAAACTTCCGTTTGAATAAAATAACTAATTTGCCTGGCCTTTAAACTTATTTTTTGCAAAATTTTAAAATGTTCCACTTTGAAGATATCCTATGTGCAGCATGAAAATATTGACAAAGAAAAATGGGATCACTGTATAGAAAATGCAGCGAATGGTTTAATATATGCCCGATCTTATTTCCTGGATATAATGAGTAAAAACTGGGATGCTTTAGTAATGAATGATTATGAAGTTGTAATGCCCTTAACCTTGAACAGAAAATTGGGAATTTCTTATTTGCGTCAGCCGGCCTTCACTCAACAATTAGGCATCTTTGGTAATTTTTCGATTAAGGACGATGTATCAGAAGTGTTCATAAATAAAGCTTTAGAACTATTCTCATTCGCAGAAATCAATTTAAACTTTGCAAATGAATATAAAAGAGCCACAGCAATTAGAAGCAATCTTATTCTTTCTTTAAACCGGCCATTCTATGAAATAGAAAATAAATTCAGGAAAGATTTTGTAAAAAAAATAAGGGATAATAATTTAATTTTTGAGGTTAGTGATGAAGCCGATAAAGCAATATTATTATTTAAACAAACTTATTCAAAAAAGCTTCACACCTCAGAAAGTGGTTATGAAAACTTAATTCAGCTTTGCCTTGTACTAAAAAATAAAGGACAGCTTTTAGTAAGAAAAGTAAGTTCACAAGATGGAAAATTGCTGGCCATAGCCATGTTTTTTAAAGACAAGAAAAGGATCTATTACATCCTGTCAACTACATTGCCTGAAGGACGTAAACTGGATGCCAACTATTTTTTATTATATCATTTGATCAAAGAATTTTCAGAACAAAATTTAATACTTGATTTTGAAGGATCAGAAATTCCTTCCATCAATTTCTTTTTTAGAAAATTTGGCGCCATTGAACAGCCTTATCCTTTTGTGAGGATTAATAAACTTCCTGTTTGGAAAAAATGGATTAAAAAAATATACGATTATTCCAAGTTTGGATCTAAAGAATCACGTACCTGATTCATTTTTTTGCCAGTAACATTTTAAATTTCGGTTGATGTGGTATTCAGAATATATTCAGCAATAAATAAATCAGCCGGAGTAGTAATTTTTATATTATTGATTTCACCTTCTATTAAATTGACTTTTAAACCAAAAGCTTCTACCACGGTGGCTTCATCAGTAAATTGATCTTTGTAATCAATAGCGTAAGCTGGCAACAAAATTTTACTGTGAAAGGTTTGGGGCGTTTGAATCAATCTGACTTTATTCCGATCCAATACTTCATTTTCATTCTCTGATATAAATCTTACGCTGTCTTTACTTGCAACAGAAGGTATGGCAGTGCCGGTTCCCAATGCAGCTTCATAACATTTTTTAATCAATTCAATGCTTAACAAACACCTTACACCGTCATGTACAAAAATAATTGCTTCTTCCTCTTTTATTAAAGAAAGCCCATTTTGTACAGAATGAAACCTCGTTCTGCCGCCGGCCGTTATTCTAAATCTAGAGGCATCAAAATAACCGTCAATGATCTCCTGCCCTTTGCCAATATGTTCTTCCGGTAACACCAGGATCACTTCCATATCTTCATAAGCATCCAAAAAAGATTGTATGCTGTAATACAAAACAGGTTTATTCTTTAATAACAAAAACTGTTTTGGAATTTCATTATTCATTCTTGTTCCATTTCCACCTGCAACTATCAATGCAATTTTTCTCATTCCTTACTCTTTTATAAAAAAATCATCCGTGATCGCCAAAGATATTAAGAATTAATTCCCATAAATAGCTACCAGTTTTGCTCCATCACTATTTTTTAAACCGCGATACATTCCAGCGCTATTAAAAACCAATGCAGCATTGCCTTTCGCATCCATTCCTATCAATCCGCCTTCACCCTGAAGCACAACTAATTTTTTCAATACTACTTCATCACAAGCCTGTTGAAGCGTCATATTTTTATATTCCATCAGGCAACTCACATCATAAGCAGCTACCGCTTTTATAAAAATTTCACCATGGCCTGTACATGAAATCGCACAGGTATTATTGTTAGCATAAGTTCCTATTCCTATTATTGGTGTATCACCAATTCTTCCAAAACGCTTATTGGTCATTCCGCCTGTGGAAGTAGCCGCTGCAATATTTCCATCACTATCACAAGCCACTGCGCCAACCGTTCCAAATTTTTTCTCTTTCAACATGCCAACCAATTTATCGCTTTTATGGTCAAGCTGGTAAAGATCACTGTCTCTTATTTCCCGCCATTGATCATAGCGATATTGCGTATAAAAATATTCATCAGGTTCTAATTTTATTCCTTGTTTTATAGCAAAATCATTAGCTCCTTTTCCGCTTAAGAAAACATGCCCGCTGTGCAGCATTACTTCTTCAGCCAGTTCTACAGGATTTCTTACATTCCTCACCCCTGCTATTGCTCCCGCATCAAGTGTACTTCCATCCATAATGGCAGCATCCAATTCATTAACACCTTTCTTTGTAAAAACCGCTCCTTTGCCCGCATTGAAAAGTGGATTATCTTCCAAAACTACAACAGCAGCTTTAACAGCATGAACAGCAGTTCCACCAATTTCTAAAACCGCGTATCCGGCCTCAAGTGCTTCTGAAAGTCCCATCCGGTAGGCTTCTTCCAATTCAGGTGTCATATCTTCTTTTACAATAGTTCCGGCTCCCCCGTGAATGGCTATAGAAATTTTTTGCATAGATTAATTTTTATTACGGATCAAGATTTGGTTTTATTAAAACAAAAATAACAAATTAGATATTTTATTTAATAAAATCTACCATAATTATTTTCTATGCTATTTTTTTGATAAATTTCTAAAATTCAAATTATCCATCAGCAAGCAATTTCTTGCATTCTTCCATTAATTTTTCTTTATTAATGGCTACGGTTCCCACTTCTTCACAAACAATTCCACCAGCGATATTGGCCACCTCTGCAACCAGGTTAATATCTTTTGTAGCAGCATAAACCAAAGAAGCTACTGCAATAACCGTATCTCCTGCCCCACTTACATCAGCAATATTTCTTCTGTGTGAAGGAATTATTTTTTTATTCATTTTTTCCTGGTAAAAAATTCCTTTTTCAGATAAGGTGATCAATGAAATATCATGATCTAATTTTTCTTTTAACTGCGCATGAATATCAGAAAGCAATTCAGAAGAAATTTCTTCAGGTAAAAGATTAAGGCTTGTTATAGCTTCATTCAAATTGGGTTTAAAAAGAGAAGCATTTCTATAGGAAAAAAAATTTTTCCTTTTCGGATCAACAGTTGTCGGGATATTGTTTTTATTACAAAATGCAATCGTATTGGTAATAATATTTTTGGTAAGTATTCCTTTGTTATAATCTTCGAGGATAACCACATCGGGTTTTTCTGAAGTAATAAATTTTTCTATTTGGTTTTGTAATTTTTCTTCATCATTTTCATCAATATCATGTATGATTTCAGTGTCAAGCCGCATCATTTGCTGGTTGCGGCTGATGATCCTTATTTTATTGGTTGTAATTCTTTTTTTACTTTCAAGAATATAACGGGTATCAATATTTTTTCCCTGGAGAAGTTGCTTAAGTTGAGTGCCATCTTCATCATCTCCTAAAATCGTAAGTAAAGCAACCGAGGCGCCCAGCGCCTGCACATTTAACGCCACATTGCCCGCACCGCCAATTCGTTGCTCTCTTCTACTAACGGCAACCACAGGGACAGGAGCTTCCGGAGAAATTCTTTCTACATTTCCCCACCAATAAGTATCCAACATTACATCGCCAATTACAGCGACTTTCATCTTTGAAATATCGGCAAATAATTTATCAAGATCAATCTTCATTATTCTTTATTTGATTTAATTTTTTTGGGAGAAATAATATAATAAATTGGGATCCCAAGCAAAGCAATTATTAATCCCGGCCAAGTAAAATTAGGTTTGTAAATGATCAGTAAAATACAAAAAGACAATCCCATCAATATATAAATGGCAGGTAACACAGGATAACCAAAAGCTTTGTAAGGCCGTTCTGCATCGGGCCTCTTTTTTCTTAAAATAAAAATCCCGAAGATGGTAAGCACATAAAATATCACCACTACAAAAGAGATCATATCCAGCAAGTCTCCGTATTTTCCGCTAAGGCATAAAAGCGAAGCCACAATACATTGCGCCCAAAGCGCCCAACCGGGAACAGCATGCTTATTTAAGGTAGCCGCTTTTTTAAAAAATAAACCATCTTTTCCCATGCTATAATAAACCCTTGCTCCGGCAAGAATTAATCCATTGTTGCAACCAAAAGTTGAGATCATAATCATAATTGCAATTACATAAGTGCCCATATTACCAAACATGGCATTCGCGGCTGAAACAGCAACCCGGTCCTGTGGGGCAAAGGCTAAATCATGCAAGGGTAATACAGCCACATACATCAGGTTGGCACATACATAAATAACAGTAACAATTAAAGTCCCTAAAAAAAGGCTAAGCCCTATATTTCGTTTTGGGTTTTCAATTTCACCTGCAATAAAAGTTACATTATTCCATGCATCGCTACTAAAAATAGACCCCACCATGCTGGCGGCAATAGCACCCAAAACTCCAGCGCCAACAACTCCTTCTATTCCACCCATTGCGGATAATTTTTTCATGCTGAAAGCATCTGCCCAGTTGGCGTGCCAAACTTCAGGCTTAAAAAAAATAATCCCCGCGATGATCAAACCCAATAAAGAAATAATTTTAGTAGAAGTAAAAATATTCTGAATCCATTTGCCACCTTTTACACCTTTCGTATTCGTCCAGGTGAGAAAAGCAATCAATAAAATTGCAATAATTTGTGCAGCGCTTATTGTAAAGAAAGTGGGTAAGCCGGAATCGTTTACACCGGTACTTATTTTTAATAAATAATTTGTTTCGCTCAAAGGTTTAAATAAATAAGCAGCAAATTTTGAGAAAGCTACCCCAACAGCAGCAATAGTTCCGGTTTGAATTACTGCAAAAAAACTCCAGCCATATACAAAACCCGTTAATGGATTATAGGCTTCTTTTAGATAGACATATTGCCCGCCGGCCCGTGGAAACATCGCGCTCAATTCGCCATAACTTAACGCAGCAGTAAGCGTCATAAAGCCTGTAAGCAGCCACACGACTATAAGCCATCCGGCGCTTCCAACATTTCGGGTAATATCGGCGCTAACGATAAAAATTCCTGAGCCGATCATTGAACCTGCTACAATCATAGTAGCATCAAAAAGACGCAGGCTTGGTTTAAAAGCAGAAGCATGTTCACTCATAAAAAATTCCATTTATGTAAAATGGAATTGAAGATATATATTTTGAAATTTCCTGAGGCAAATTATTTTTTATTTTCAGAATACATTTGATTCAGGCCGGTAATAACATCCGGAGTAATATTTAAAGTAGAATCTTTATAAAACATAAATCCGGGTTCATAAGAAAATATATAAGAATACTTTCCATCTGCATTATACACTTTCAAAAAATTTTGGATCCTGGTTAAAATATCTTCTTTCATTTTTGAATTGTAATTGTACAATTCATTATCAATTCCCTGTTTACGGCTTTGAAGATCCTGTTGCATTTTATTGATTTCCTGCATAGCACTTTCCTGTTCCTTCTGATTCATTGTTGCAGCTTTTTGCTGTAATTGCACAGCCCGTGCCTGGTATTTTTTTTGCATTGAAGTTATTTCATCATTGGCTGCGGATTGCTTTTGCTCAAATTCTGCTTTTATTTTTTTGTAATAAGTGTAGTTGTTTTGCAAAGAATCAAGATCAATATAAGCAACTTTAGATTTGTCATTTAAATTATTCACTGCAGAAGATCTCACCTCAGGAAAAATTTTTGTTTTACTATTATGAAATTGCAAATAATAGAGATAACCAACTAAACCAATTAAAATAATATTAATAATGAGTAAAATATTTTTCATTCAAAAAATTTTTAGACGGGCAAGATAAAAAAAACGAATGGTTACATGAATAAAGCCGTTTGATTTAGGAAACACTTAACAGGAGTTGTGGAATTGCTGAGTGGTTGAATTATTCAATTGTTTACAAGTTGAAATATTGCATTGCTAATAAATCGAGGTATGAAAAATTTCCTCCTTTTCGGATATTTCCAAAACATTTTAATCAATTGACCGCTCCCTACTACCTGCATATAATTCATACTCCAACAGGCGGCAATCAATTTTACTTGTATAAAATTCAATTTTTCGTTTTGCTTTTAAGCCTATTTTTTTTGCAAGATTAAGATTGCCTGTAAAAACATAACCGGTATATCCTTTACATTTTTTCTTCATAAAATCTCCTATCCTTGCATAGGTTTCTTCCAGTTCAATTTCATCTCCCAGGCGTTCACCATATTCCGGATTAAAAAAAACAATTCCGGATTCATTTTCCGGAACCTCTGTCTCTTCAAAATCACAAACATTGAATTGAATTAAATCTGCAACACCCGCTGCTCCGGAATTTATTTTAGAAATGTTGATAGCATCTTCACTAATATCTGTAGCGATAATTTTTAGCCCCGGAATATTTTTAACCTGATCTGATAACTGTTGCTTTCCTTTTTCAAAATACTCAAAATTAAATCCCATTATGTGCATGAACCCATAATTATCGCGGAATAATCCCGGCCGCCTGTTGGTGGCTAACATGACAGCTTCTATCGCTAAAGTTGATGAACCACACATCGGATTGATAAATGGTGATTGCCGGTCCCATTTTGTTGCAAGCAAAGTGGCGGCAGCCAACGATTCCAGCATGGGCGCTTTCCCTGGAATTTTCCTGTAACCATGTTTTGACAAAGTTTCTCCAGAAGTATCTATGAATATTTCTGCATCATCATTTTTCCAAAATAAATTGATGACGGTTTTATTTAGTTCAGATCCTGAATCGGGACGTTCATTAAATTTATTTCTGAACCGGTCTACTATTGCATCTTTCACTTTTACATTGGCAAATAGAGAATTATTAATGGTAGCATTATCAACGGTGCTGGTTATAGAAAAATATCCATTTTTTTCAATAATAGTTTCCCATTGAATTTGAGAAATGGTTTCATACAATTGATCGGGCGTACTACATGGAAACGATTTTAAAGAATATAATACCTGGCTTGCGCATCTAAGATTTAAATTTAACTTTATACAATCATTTAAGGTTCCATTCAATTCTATTCCCGTTGCAAAAACCCTTGTAATTTTAAAACCTAATTCAGTTACTTCCTGTTGCAGAAAAACTGACAACCTTTTGCTGCAGGTTATTATAATATGACTTGGCTTGTTGAATGATTGCATATATGCAAATTAACTCCTATCGCCTGAAAGTAGAAAAGAAATCAAATATACCTCCCTCAGAAATAAGAATAAAATGGATCTATACTTAAAAAGAAACTTTTATAAAAAATGACCATTCAAGGTAGGTCAAGATGGGATGTGGAATAAGTAATAAATATTCAGATTATTTGATTTTAAGATCCCATATTTAGAAAAGCACATCAATATATTAAATTCCGGCAAGCCTTAATTTTAGAATTGCATGTTGGGTATTTTTTACCAAAGAATGAGTAATTGCTTTTACACCGTACATTGGAATTACCTTTTCTGCAACTGGAAGAATATGCAACTCATCTAATAATTTATTGATAATAACCTCGTCATAAATTTTAGCAATGTCGCAGGCCCGGTAGAAATCCTTGTGCATACCCATACTATCTAATACTGCAGGCATATCCTCAAATTCCGGGAAAGTAGTGTGCTTTTTTACAAAATAAAAAGTTACATCGTTAATAACTTTTGTATAGGCTGAGTAAATATTTTCCATAAAAGTACATTTTAGAGGTTAAGTTTTCATTCATACACTTTTAATATATCCGGTCTTATTTTTAACTATAAAAATTAGTGCCATATATTTTAAAAAAGATTTTCCTGAACCTGGATGTGCGGTTTTACAGAGGATTTTACATTATTAACGAAAATGCAATGGAAATGGATTTTATTCTGGTGGGATTAAACTAGAATTATCCCAACCACTTTCAACAACATTGTTGATAAAAATCCCCAACTATTAATTTTTATAGGAATTGAAATACAAATCTTTTTGAAAAATTCATACTTAGCAGAAATCCAGAGGATATGAGTTTTAATTAATAAAGGTATTTTTTAAAGTATTGAAGTTAGGGTTCACTGGTAATTCTGAGGATGGACAGGTGGTAAATTGTTTTCTTGTAAGTTGATGGTAAAAGTAGTTAGCTCATTTCAAACACGCAAGGAATTTTACAAAAATATTTATACACATTTTGTAATAAATATTGATATAAATAGGATCAATAAGTGATTTTCTAAAATCACTTTAATCAATATAATGATTCCTGTTTTGATTTTATAACATTTTTTTTGTGTGGTTTAATATGTTCATTAAAATGATTTTATAAAAGTAATTCAAATTGTTTTTGATTTTTTTAGACAATTGTTTGAAAAAATATTTATTAATAAAAAACATTTTGAATTTATTTTCGTTATTAGCATGAAATAAAATATAACATGGGAAGGAATATTTAAAATTAAAGAAACCGGGTTATTCCAGATATAAATAGATGAATTATCGGTATGAAATAAATTATTCATTTAGATTTTTATTTCAGGGATAAATTTTCTTAAACTACTTAATTCTTAAATTTTAAATCAAAATGAATATTCGAAAGCGATTTTTTTTGGTTTTTAAAACTTACTTTTCTAATTAAAATTTATGCACATAATTCTATAATCTTAGTAAGATTTTTTCTCAAAAAATTTGGATGGGAATTTTTAAACTATTATGTTTGTGCCACATTAGTTTTAAAATTTAATTTTTCTATCCTCCTAGAAAAAGACCGCTTACCAGGTTAGTAACTTAATCTGAATCCGTTCCTAAAAAAATTCCATGTAATACAAATATTGGTATCTCTGTCTTGAGCAGATATTATTAAACATTTTTTATGTCTAAATTTTTATTGTTGTATTTTTTTACTGCATCCTTGTTATTTACTTCTTGTATGAATACCAGGAAAGTTGTATATTTTAATAATGTGCAGGATACCACATTTTATTCAGGGAATATGGAAAGGCAAACTCCAATTCAACCTAATGATATTTTAAGTATTACTATCAGCAGTCTTAATGCGGAAGCATCTCAAATATTTAATCCTAATAATAATAATAACGTTAGGTCAACTACTACTGTCACAGGCTCGAACACAGAAGCCGGCGGGTATCTTGTAAATGCCGATGGTACCATCCAGTTACCGGTTCTTGGAAGTATCCAGGCTGCCGGATTAACCAAAATGCAATTAAAAGACAATATCACTAATATGATTTTGTCGAAAAAGCTTCTAATAGACCCTCTTGTAGAAATACGCTTTTTAAATTACGAAGTTACTGTGTTAGGCGAAGTGGCAAAACCAACGGTGATTACAGTACCCAGTGAAAAAATTTCTCTTTTAAAAGCGATTGGCCTTGCAGGAGATCTTACTATTTATGGAAAAAGAAATAATGTTTTGTTGATCAGGGAGGAAAAGGGAAAAAAAATAACCAGGCATATTGATTTAAATTCTCCCAACTTTTTCAATTCCCCATATTATTATTTACAACCCAATGATGTAGTATATGTAGAACCCAATAAAGCCAAAATTGCTCAATCAGGAAGATCCCAACAATTGGTACCTATTTTGTTAAGTAGTTTATCCATAATCGTAATAGTTCTGGACAGAGTTAAATTTTAGATTAATAATATGCAAACAAATAAACATAGAATAACAGAGGAAAGAGAAGATAATTTAACTCAGCAAATGCTATCTAAATATCTTCCTTACTGGCCTTTGTTTTTACTGGCCATATTTTTAGCGGTTGGCGGTGCATATGCCTATTTGCAATACGCTACCCCCATTTATGAAGCAAATGCTACTCTTATTATAAAAGATGAAAAGAAAGGTAATGAAGAATCCAAATTTATGGAATCTCTTGACCAGATCTCCTCTAAAAAAATTGTTGAAAATGAGATAGAAGTTATTCAATCAAGGAAACTGATGGCCGATGTGGTAAATAAACTTGGATTGTATGCTCCAATTTCACAACAGGGAGAAATTAAAACAACTTCCGCCTATCTTACTTCGCCTGTTGCCATCAGGGCGGCTTCCCCTGATTCATTAACAGAATTTAAAAAGATCAAATTAAATTTTGATAAAAATAACCAGGAAGTAATATTAAATGATACTTTTAAGTACCCACTTAACCAGGTTGTTACTACTCCTTATGGCAGGTTGCAATTTCTGCCTAATAAAAATTATGAGAAACCCAAACAACCGGTAAAGCAATTTTATTTTGCACTAATCGACCCAAGGGATCTTTCTTCTGGACTGATCACTAATTTAAAAGCCGAACCAGCTAGTAAATTATCTTCAATTGTAAATCTGAGCTATAGGGATGAAGTACCAAAACGTGCAGAAGATATTTTAAATGCATTGATCACTTCCTATAAGCAATCAGAAATTAATGAAAAAGACGCATTGGCCAAAAATACTCTGGCCTTTGTAGAACAGCGGTTGAGTCTCGTATCTCACGACCTTGATTCTATCGAAAAGAAAGTGCAACAATATAAATCAGGAAGAGGTGCAGTGGATATCAGTGCCCAGGGACAACTTTATTTACAAAATGTAAGTGCCAACGACCAGAAATTAAGTGATGTAAATACACAGCTTTCTGTGCTGGACCAGGTAGAAAAATTTGTAAAAAATAAAGATAACAGCAGTGGCATTGTACCATCTACCTTAGGAGTAAGTGATCCTATGCTTTCACAACTTATGGACAAGTTGTATACTTCAGAACTCGAATATGAAAAATTAAAGAAAACTGTAGGTGAAAATAACCCCAACCTTGTATCAATAAAAGACCAGATCAATAAGATAAAACCTAACATTTTACAAAATATTCAAAGCCAACAGCAAAGCCTGACTGCCGCCAAACAAAACATCAATGCTACTAACGGAGGCTATAATACTATATTACAGGCAGTTCCACAAAAAGAACGTCAATTACTTGATATAAGTCGCGAACAACAAATAAAAAGCAATATCTATTCATTCTTACTTCAAAAAAAAGAAGAAAGTGAAATTGCCTATGCTTCTACAGTTTCAAACAATAGGGTAATAGATTATGCCCAGGCTAGCCCTTACCCGGTAAGCCCTAAGACATTGCTCGTTTATTTAGTGGCAATTGTTGCATTTCTCGGACTTGCCTTTGCTATTGTTACTATCAGGGAATCTCTAACCGGTAAAGTTCTTTACCGGCATGAAGTAGAATCCCGTACTTCTATTCCTATTATTGGAGAAGTAGCATTTGATAAATCGAAAAATCCAATAGTAATAGAAGCCGGCAGAAGAAGTTTTATCGCTGAAGAATTCAGAAAATTAAGAATCTCATTATCCTTCCTGGGTATTGACTCTTCGCATAAAAAGATTTTGGTTACTTCAAGCATTTCCGGTGAAGGAAAAAGTTTCATCGCTTCCAACCTTGCTGTAAGTCTTGCTATGACAGGTAAAAAAGTTGTTTTGGTTGATATGGATTTAAATAACCCTACTCAGTCAAAAATATTAAATGTAAATAATGAAGAAGGGGTTACTGAATTTTTAACAGGTGAAAAAGATCCGGAAGAAATTATAAAGAGAAATCATGAACATGAAAATTTGTTTTTTATTTCAGCCGGTAATATTCCCGAAAATCCTTCTGAACTTTTGTCAAACGGCAAAGTAAAAGAACTGATTGACTACCTGGAAAACATTTTTGACCTGGTAATCATTGACACATCACCAATGGTATTGGTTACGGATGGTTACCTATTAACAGGTTTATGTGATGCTACCTTATATGTGGTAAGGCATAAGTACACTCCAAAAATGCTTATTAAAAGAATTGACGAAAATAACCATATCAACCCCATAAACAATCCGGCCATTATATTCAATGGAGTGAAAATGAGAGGCTTTTTTAAGAATAATTATGGCTATGGTTATGATTATGTTTATGGCAAAAAATATGGAGTAAAAGAAAATAAGAAATCCTTAGTTAAATCCTAATAGTAAATACCATGAAAAATTTAATAACTCAATACATTAAGATGTAACTGAGAGCGGCGAAGCCCTGTTCTTCTTATAGTATCAATATCAATCCTTTGAATTGCTGCAATTTTCATTTTTAAAAAGAAAAATTATGCAGAAGAATTGGTACATCATTTATACAAGACCTAAATGCGAAAAAAAAGTAGCACTTTCATTGACAAAAAAGAAAATTGAAAATTTTTGTCCGATTAATTGTAAACAGGTAACATATTTAAGAAAAAGTAAATTGCTTCACGAGCCTTTATTTAATTCCAATGTATTTGTGTATTTAGAAGAAAATGACATTTCTTTAATAAAACAATTAGAAAATGTAGTAAGCCTGGTATTCTGGAAAGGTAGTCCTGCTAAAATTAAGGACGAGGAAATAGAAGCCATTAAAGAATTTACTACAAATCACCAGGATATCAGATTAGAAAGAACCAATGTAAATACCAATGGCGAGGCAAGAATGGTTAATGGACCAATCTATTCAATGGACGGCAAACTTTTAATGATAAAAAACAGAACACTAAAAGTAAATTTACCATCATTGGGTTTTACTATGATAGCAGAAATGGAAAAAGAAAGTATCATGGGCAGGGAAATTACTTTTGGCAATAAAGAATTGTTGTTTCAATAAGTTTTTAATTGAGCAATTAAAATATAAATAACACCAGAATTTAAAGAACTTTCGCACCAGGAATGAAATTTGCTTATCTATTGTACTGAACCATTGATCGCCGTACCTTGCGGCTTCAATAAATCATTCCCAAATTTTAATAAAAAATAAATGAAGACTGCACTTATCACCGGTATAACCGGGCAAGACGGGGCATACCTGGCGGAGCTCCTTCTTTCAAAAGGCTATATGGTACATGGAGTTAAGAGAAGATCCTCTTTAATTAATACCTACCGTATTGACCATCTGTATGTGGATCCACATGAGAATAATGCGAATTTCAAATTACATTATGGTGATATGACCGATAGCACCAACCTAATTCGCATTGTTCAGGAAACTCAGCCTGATGAGATTTACAATCTCGCGGCCATGAGCCATGTAAAAGTGAGTTTTGATACTCCTGAATATACTGCTAATGCCGATGGCATAGGCACATTGCGGCTAATGGAAGCCATAAGAATTTTAAAATTAGAAAAGAAAACCCGTTTCTACCAGGCCTCTACCTCAGAATTATATGGTTTGGTACAGGAAGTACCACAGAAAGAAACCACACCATTTTATCCAAGAAGTCCTTATGGGGTTGCTAAATTATACGCCTACTGGATTGTGGTAAATTATAGGGAAGCCTATAATATGTTTGCCTGCAATGGAATTCTATTTAATCATGAAAGCCCACTAAGAGGAGAAACATTTGTTACCAGGAAAATCACCCGTGCCGTGGCAGCCATTGCCCAGGGTTTGCAAGACACTTTATACCTGGGTAATTTAAATGCCCAAAGGGATTGGGGCCATGCTAAGGACTATGTTGAAGCCATGTGGCGCATCTTGCAGCAAGATACACCTGAAGATTTTGTAATAGCTACAGGAATAACAACCACGGTAAGAGATTTTGTAAGAATGGCATTTGCTGAAGCTGGAATAAATTTAGAATTTACAGGAACCGATTCTGATGAAAAAGGAATTATAACTGCCTGCAATAATCCTGATTATCAATTGCCAATAGGGAAAGAAGTAGTTGCCATAGACCCGGCTTATTTCCGCCCTACTGAGGTGGAGTTACTCATTGGAGATGCAACTAAAGCAAAAGAGAAACTGGGTTGGGAGCCTAAATATAAATTACCAGAATTGGTGAAGGAAATGGTAGCCAGTGATCTGGAAACTTTTAAAATGAGTTTGGAGAGGAAGTATTTTATGTAGGAGTTTAAAACTCTGATTAAATAGTAAAGGAATCGTAAAATCAATGAATTGCATATTTAAATTTTGGAATGAAAGATAAGGTTTTAACGCTTTTTACATTTTTAAGCAATCTGGTAAATAAAGGGCATGATCGTAGTGTTAAGGCAAAAAAAAATATAATTGCTTCATTTTTTATCAGGGGAGTCAGCATTGCAATAAGCCTTGTTTTAGTTCCTTTAACCATCAATTATATAAATCCATCGCGGTATGGTATTTGGCTTACCCTGAGCTCAATTGTTGGTTGGTTTAGTTTTTTTGATATAGGTCTTACACAGGGTTTACGAAATAAATTTGCCGAAGCAAAAGCAAAAGGCGAAGATAATCTTGCCCAAATTTATGTGAGCACCACCTATGCCATTTTAGCCATCATCTTCGCCATCGTTTGGATTATTTTTTTAATAGTCAATCATTTTTTAAACTGGTCGCATATCCTGAATATTTCAGAAAATATGCAATCAGAGATTTCTATTCTGGCCGTAATTGTTTTCACTTATTTTTGTTTGCAGTTTGTTTTAAGGGTAATCACCACATTAATTATAGCAGATCAACAACCCGCCAAATCCTCATTAATAGATGTATTTGGGCAAATCCTGTCTCTAATTTTTATTGTCATCCTGGTAAAGACTACAGAAGGTTCTTTAATTAAGTTAGGAATTGCATTATGTGTTTCTCCACTTTTAGTATTAGTTGGAGCCAATATCTTTTTCTTTAGAGGGGTATTTAAAAAATACAGCCCCAGTTTTTTAAAAATAAAATTCTCTTTTGCAAAAGGGCTCTTCAATTTAGGTATTATATTTTTTATTATCCAGGTTGCTTCAATCATTCAATATGAAACAGCCAACATTATTATTGCAAGGAATTTTGGCACACTTGAAGTTACTTCTTACAATATAGTTTATAAATATTTTGGCATTCTCAATATGGTATTCATGATATTTATAACCCCTTTTTGGTCTGCTTCAACAGAAGCCTATTTAAAAAATGATTTTCAATGGATCAAAAATAGTATTAAGAAATACAATCAATTAAACGCTCTTTTATTTATAGTTGGTTGTTTAATGTTACTATTTTCAAATGATATATATCAGTTATGGCTGGGTAAGGGAAAAGTTTCTATCGAATTTTCACTTTCTCTATGTGGATTTTTATTTTTTAATGTCGGGATGTTTGGTAGTAAAT
>DATCMY010000060.1:0-2196 GCA_036565505.1 Hanamia sp. | reverse complement strand
CTTCATGCGTTCCTACTACCTTTCCTGTTGAATCAAATTTCCTTCTTGCAACAGGTGTAATTAAAATTGGTATCGCTTTTTTACTCCTTGATTCGTTTACATAACGCTTTAAATTATTGGCAAACTGTTCTTCTGTTGTGTATGTTTTTTTTGTTTTTACTTCATCATTGTGGCCAAATTGTATCAACACATAATCGCCTTCATTTAAATTATCAACTACAGGTTGCCATAATTTTTCATCGATAAAGGATTTTGTGCTTCTGCCATTTTTTGCACGGTTATCAACATCCACAGTAGAATTGAAAAAGTAACGGAAAGGCATACCCCAACCGGTTTCAGGGTATGCTTTAATTTCTTTATTTGCCATTGTTGAGTCACCAATGAGGTAAACTTTTATTTTTTTCTTCTCAAAAGAAAATGACATTAAGCCAATGATAAAAATGAACACAAAGGGTTTATATAATTTCTCACTATTTTTCATTTGTTCGATTTAGATTTTGGCCTTAATAAACAAGGCTGCAAAAAGCAGCCCCGTTTGTTATTATTGTAAGTTTTAATTTTAATAATTAGGGTTTTGAGTTAAATTATAATTAGCGTCCCTTGCTGATTGAGGAATGGGAAGTAATTCTGATTTGCCTGTAATAAATCCCAGTGCAAACCTGCCAAGTGGTGAGCCAGTACCAGTTGCAGAAATTGCGCTTGTTACCCCAGCTACTTTTGTAGTACCAGCGGGTGTTGATGTTGGTGCAGTTTTATAAAATGAATTAGCCCAGAGTGTAGCATCGTCTGCGATTGAATTTTGTTTATAGTACAAAGCTATTGGCAAAGTTGGTGTATTTAAGCAATAAGCTGGAGGCGGTGTCATGTATGAATAAGGAACCATTGCTACATTAGAACCCATATTTGTAAGATTGGTTTTAGTTTCTGATATGGCCTTGGCTAAGAGATTCCATCTCACCAAATCATGTCTCCTTACACCTTCACCACCTAATTCCAAAGATCTTTCCCTTACAATTGCTTTAAAAAAATCTGCTTTGCTTAAGCCTGCTAAATCCACTGTAGCATTGGGAGTGCTAATTGGTTTTCCAAACCCTCTTCTTCTAACCATATTAATAGCGTCGTAGGCATTAGCAGTAGGTCCGTTTATTTCATTTTCCGTTTCAGCAAACATTAATAGCACATCTGAGTATCGCAATATCTGCCATTTTGTACCCAAAAACTGTAATTTATTTGTTGGTGATATTGCCAGATTCCAATCTCGTCTATACTTACCTGTATTTAATGCAGTAATAGCAAGCCCTGTTTTTATAAATGCATTACTTGCATTAGCAGTTACATTATAAGGTGCAATAGTAACATCTCTTCTTAAGTCAGTTGAATCAAAAATATAAAAATAAGTTGGCAGAGGATTTACACTTCTATTGCCATTAGCATTCATGCTGGGGCCATCATAATATCCCAGTTTTGTATCTTCTGCAGATGTGCCACCATAAGCGCTTGCCTGGAACATTAATTCACCATCGGGATCAACTACTGCATGGGCACAAACCTGGTCTTTCCAAAGAGATTTATAACTTGGATTTAGTGAATGCTGTCCTGATTTTATAATATCATTACATTCATCTCTTGCTATCTGGTAATAGATAAGATAATCAGATGTTCTTTTTATAGTTCGATCCTGGCGCAGTGAATAGCCTCCTCTGAATAAAGCAATACGTGCCCTTAATCCTTTTACTACTCCTTTTGTAATCCTTTCATCTGCCTGATCACCAATTGCCGCAACCTCGTTACGCCAAGGCACAAGGTCTTCCGCTATTTTTAAATCATTTAATAAATGAGCATATAAAGTATCTCTATCAATCCTTACAGGAAATGGATTACCTAATGCAAGTGCAGAGGCAGGGCTAAAATCTGCAGGCAGGTCGCCCCAAAGTTTTATTGCTTCAGAATAAAATTGAGCACGCAGGGTTAAAGCTTCTCCATACATTCTTTGCAATTGTTTTTTCTGCTGGTCTGTGCCGTTTGTATATAACGGAGATTTAGGAATATTATCAATGCAGATATTGGCATATTCTATGCCTTGGAACAATTGATTAAAAGGGCCTGCAATTTCTGAATTACTTGCTGTTCCGGCATAGCGGGGAAGATCTCTTCTATCATCAGCTCCGGCGCCTGATGGGCTCTGCATTTCGTCAC
>DATCMY010000059.1:0-11000 GCA_036565505.1 Hanamia sp. | reverse complement strand
ACTATTTCTGTTTGATGAGAATTACCATATTTTATCAGAAGAATCTACAAGGCTTGAAAATATAAAAGATGAAGATGATTTTGAATGCGAAAATGTACATGCGCTCACCCGGTGGATTACTATTGAATTTGAAAAAATAACTTCATTAGATGACTTCAATATACGTGCGGTAAATTTTTCCGGTTATGGGGCCAGTATGGTTAATATAAATGATACCGGCGAACCCATTACACCATTGTACAGTTATTTGAAACCATATCCTGAATGGCTAAAGGAAAAATTTTATAGCACCTATGGAGGTGAAAGCCTGATTTCGAAACAAACTGCTTCGCCGGTGTTGGGTAGTTTAAATTCCGGCCTGCAATTGTATCGTTTGAAGTACGAACAGCCTGAGCTGTTCTCACAATTGAAATATGCCCTTCATCTTCCGCAATACCTGAGTTTTATAATTTCTTGCTTTATGGCTTCTGATATCACCAGTGTAGGATGCCATACTCACTTATGGGATTTTGAAAAAAATAAGTACCATGATTGGGTGTTTGCTGAAGGGCTACAAAATAAATTGGCGCCGATTTATAATATTAATCAAACAGAGAATATTGAAAAAGGGATGAATAAAATATCGGTTGGTATTGGCCTTCATGATAGCTCTGCCGCATTAATACCTTATCTTAAATTATTCCCTGAGCCGTTTATTTTACTATCTACCGGTACCTGGTGTATCAGTTTAAATCCATTTAATCATTCCATGCTCACTGATTATGAATTGCAAAATGATTGCTTATGTTATTTAACCTTTGAAGGAAAGCCTGTAAAGGCTTCCAGGCTATTCGCAGGTAATGAACATGAAGAACAAATAAAAAAATTGGCTGACCATTTTAATAAGGAAGTGAATTATTATACTGAAGTTGCGTATAATCCTTCCTGTTTAAATCGTCTTCAAAGAGTCGATATGCAAAAAAGTAAGGGGAGCACCGCAATGTTACAACAATCTGTATTTGAAAAAAGGTCATTAACCGGTTTTCAATCTTATGAAGAAGCGTATCACCAGTTGATGCTGGATATTATATCGCAACAATATTATTCAACCCAACTGGTTTTAGAAGGTACCCATGTCAAAAGAATTTTTGTGGATGGAGGTTTTGGTAAAAATGAAATTTACATGCATCTTCTTGCTGATGCTTTTCCTGCCATTGAAGTGTTTGCAGCTTCAATGGCGCAGGCAACAGCCCTGGGAGCTGCCCTTTCCATACACACTTCCTGGAATAAAAAATCTTTACCTAATGATATTATTGATCTGAAATATTATGCATCTGCCCGTCATTCGATCTCGTGATATTGCGCATGTGCATAACCGTTATTTAAAAGAATTTTTAAAAGAGATTTAAAAAACTAAAAAATACTTCTATGAAATTTGAATATAATCCACGTTATCCATCTGTTGAAGACCTAAGAAAAAAGGCGATGGCAAGAATACCAAAGTTTGCTTTTGAATACCTTGATGGCGGCTGCAATGAAGAAATCAACCTTTATAAGAATACAGCCGAACTGAGGGAAGTGGAACTCATGCCTGAATACTTAAAGAAATATAGTGGCGTAGATATGAAAACAGAGTTGTTCGGACATGTGTATGATGCTCCATTCGGGATTTCTCCAATTGGTTTGCAGGGGCTTATATGGCCCAATTCTCCTGAAATATTGGCCAAGGCTGCATTTGATCATAATATACCATTTACTTTAAGCACAGTCAGTACCAGTAGTATTGAACGTATCAGTGAAATTACTGAAGGAAGGGCATGGTTTCAATTGTATCATCCTGCAGAAAATAGTCTTCGGGATAAAATTGTAAAACGTGCAGAGGAAGCAGGATGTCCTGTACTCGTTATTCTCAGTGATGTACCGTCTTTTGGATATCGTGCGAGTGAAATAAAAAATGGTTTGGCAATGCCGCCGCGGATGACATTGAATAATATGATGCAAATAATGGGAAAGCCCAACTGGGCGATCAAAACGCTTATCCATGGCCACCCTTCGTTCCGTGTTTTAAAGCCTTACATACCAAAAGGCATGAATATGCATCACCTCGGATTGTTTATGAATCAAACTTTCGATGGCAGATTGAATGAAGAAAAAGTAGCTGCCCTACGTGACTTATGGAAAGGGAAATTGATTTTAAAAGGTATCGTTAATGAAGCCGATACCGAAAAAGCGGTTCAATTGGGAATTGATGGAATCATTGTTTCCAATCATGGCGGACGTCAATTAGATGCAGGGGAATCCTCTATCCATTCGCTAAACCGGATAGTAAAAGATTATAGCAATAAAATAAAAATTATGATGGACAGTGGCCTGCGCTCCGGCCCGGATATAGCAAGGGCCCTTGCTTCGGGCGCGCAATTTGCTTTCCTGGGAAGAACTTTTATGTATGGAGTTGCGGCTCTCGGCAAGGAGGGTGGAAATCATACGATTGCTATTTTAAAAACTCAACTCCAACAAGTGATGCAACAAATATGTTGTGAGAGGGTAGAAGATTTACCGCATCACCTGGTTGCGAAAGGGAAATAATTTCTCTTAATTATGAAAGTCCGCATTCAACATACATGGATTTATTCATTGCATAGGATGACCATAATCATAATTGCAGTTGAAGCAGGCAATATTAAAAAAAATATTTCAATCTGATAAAAATTATTCATAGAAATACAATACTCAATTATATGAGTCAAGTTAATGAAACAGAAATAAGCCACATCAAGTTTATACACTTAATTCAAGAAAGAGTTTCAAATGGGCTTTTAATTGGACTAAATTTTTAGATAAGCTGGGATAACTCATCTTTTACTAGGATATTTGTCCCCTCCAAATACTAAATCACCAGAGTTAAATAAAAATTTACTCAAATGGCAATAGAATTCCATTTCCGTGCAGAATAACCATGTAATTTCCTGCTCTTACGTCATAACCTTCATTTACAATAATTCCATTAGCTATTGTATTTACAATTTCATTGTCAGCTCTTAAATCTATTCCTGCATGTATCGTTTCTTTACATAGAATAGGGTGAAAGCACTCTCCCAAATCTGATGTTACATAAAGCTTTCCTTTTAGTGGAAGGAAAACAATTTCAGTAGGTGCCAAATCTAATTGCCTGTCGAAATCAACATCATTTTGAGGCCCTATTAATTGACCACTATCAATTGGTGTAACCAAATAAGCCAGCAACAACTATATGTTTTATTAACTGGTCACAACACGTTAGCTTAAGCTATGCACTTTAGTGCAAGGCTTTAGCTTCTACAAATCTAATGTAGTTTTGAGAGATGGAAAATTTACGAAAGAGCAGTCATAGCGTACATCAATTGCATGTTCATATTGTATGGAGTACAAAGTATCGTTATGGTGTTTTAAAGGGAGAGATTCAGTTAAGGAGCAGCAATCTAATTCGTCAAATATGTGATGCAATGGATGTGAAGATTTTGAAAGGAATAGTAAGTAAAGACCATGTTCATTTGCATGTAAGCTATCCGCCGAAAGTTTCAATAAGTGATTTGGTAAAGCGGCTAAAGGGTCGGAGTGCGCGACTGTTATTGGATGAATTTGCAGAATTGAAGAGACGGTATTGGGGCCAACATTTATGGGGAATAGGATATGGAGCATGGAGTACAGGGAATATAACGGACGAAATGATACAGGAGTACTTGGAACATCATAGGGAAGGGCCGAATAGTGATGAGAATTTCATTCTGGAATAGTTTTAATGAACTTTCAGTTTAGAGTTTTCAATGCTGTTCACAGCAAATTCAAATGACTTTCAGTCAACTGTATTTTTAACCTATGGATTTTTAATCCATAGTATATTAAGTTTTACCATAGGATTTGGCCCGCCACCTTATTTGCCTACTGTTCCTTTCACAAATAAACCGGTTGCAGACCAGTTTGAAATCAACTGTTATATTAAAGAAATATTGAATGAGCGATATGCACTCCACCCCAGATAAACTTATTACCCCTATAAGATTTTGGAGATATACCATTTTTTTTCTTGAAAAGCTTTGAGAAATAAAACACAGAATCAAAGCCGGTTTGGTAAGCTACTTCATTAATATTTAAATCCGTAGTTGTAAGTAAATATTTTGCTTTGTTTAAGCGTAAGTTCAGGAGATATTGATTGGGCGATTCTCCCGTAATTCTTTTAAAAGCTTTTCTGAATTTCGAACAGCCCATTGGAAGTTCTTTAACCAATGCTTCTATGTTAACTGGATTTTCCAGTGATTCCTGTAACAGGAACTTGGCCTTTGAAATAAGCCTAGCGGTGGGATCATTTTCCATTTCTTGATGTAAAGAGATAGCATTTACCAACCCTAAAATTTGTAAAGTAATTCCCGAAATAATCTGGCTATAACCTGCGGCTCCTGCCTGAACCGCCTCAAGTAATTCATGAAAATACATTAACAAAGTTTCGTTTAAACCTATATAAATATTGGGTATCTGTGGATTAAAGAAGCTTTTCATTAATCCTTCAGGGTATGGGCCTTTAAAACCCACCCAATACTCCTCCCATCCTGAATCCAAATCGGGTTTGTAGCGATGCCAAACGCCTGGAAAAAGAAAAAAACAGGTTCCGGCTATTAAAGTACATGGTTCAGTCCGGGCTGATTCAAAAATGCCATGTCCTTTTGATATAAAAACAAGATAATAACCATCAAGCATTCGTCCTTTATTCCATGTGAAAGAATGATCAGGTGGATGTTCTTTGATATCAGGATATACTTGGTTGATCGCAACCTTGGTATAGCCTACAGTAATCACGTGAAACCCCCATTGCTCTTCTAATTTGCTAATATTAAGGTATTTACTATAATTATTCATATAGATTCTCTAAGATATAATTAATACTTTGAAATTGGAAATATCAAAAAGTATAAATAAAAGGTCATTTTGTATAAGACTATCCATTTTAAAGTGAATTAATTTTAATAATAGAAATAATATTAACTAAAAAAACAAATCAATATGAAATCCGCAAAATCGATATTAAATTTCTAACTAAAAAAATAAACTACCTGTATGACACCACGGGAGAGAGTTCTAAAAACTTTTAAACGAATGCCAGGACTGCCCGACAGAGTCCCCATCCAGTTCGATTTGTGCCGTCAATTGGCCGACTATTTTGGCAAAGCGCTGAATATTCCGGTAAACTACACGGAGAATTTGTACGAAGATGTAACTTACCGCATTAGCGCCAACGAATTGCGAACCGCCATGGGCAGTGATGTGGTGATTACCGGAGCCTCGGTTTCTGACAATTATAAAATTGTGAAAGACGAAAAAGGCTGCTGGCTTAACGAGTACCGGATGAAAATGCGGCAGGGCGACATTTACGTGGAAGTGGTGGACTACCCGCTGACCCACGCCGAAACCAAATCAGATATTGAAGCTTATCAGTTTCCTGATCCAGACGCTCCAGGACGTTTCAGGGATGCTGAAGTTTTGGTGCAAAAATACAAAAATAATTACCTAATTTTTGGTGACATTGAAGTCACTGTTTTTTCTTTGGCTCACCAGTTGGTCGGAATAGAGAAGTTGCTGGTTGATATGATGATGGAATCCGAATATGTGATTCCCTTGTTTGAAGCTTGCGCCGAATTTCAGACACAGATCGGGTTGCGGCTAATTGAAAAAGGAGTGGATGCCATATGGTTTGGCGACGATTTCGGTACGCAGGCGAGTCTGATTATTTCGCCGGAAACCTTTCGGGAGCAGTTGAAACCGCACTACAAACGCATGATTGACCGGTTTAAAGCATCCAAGCCCGACATTATCCCCATCCTTCACTGTGATGGTGCAGTCAGCGAATTACTGGATGATATTCGCGAAATCGGGTTCGAGATTTTTAACCCCGTCCAGCCGGGCGTTCCGGGGCACTCACCCGAAGAAATGAAGGCCAACTTTGGCCGGAAATTTTCTTTCTGGGGCGCCATTGATCAGCAGGATTTGCTGCCAAACGGTACCGACCAGGAACTGGAAGCTGACATTCAGAACAAGATCAACATCTTGGGAAAAGATGGAGGATACATGATTGCGCCAGCCCATATCATTCAGAACGATGTTTCCCAGCAACGTGTCGAAAAATTTATTGAACTCTGCCTGAAGCATGGCAAATATTGATAAGTTTGGATGTGTATTGCTTAACGATTCGAAGATATTTTTTTGTAGGAAGTTGCAAAATAATAAAGCAAGTTTACATCAATAATCTGTGAAACTTGACATGTAATTTAACCATTTTTTAATTAAATTTCAAAGTTATGTATCAAAAAAAAATAATTATTGCGGATTTGTTATTAATGGTTTTATCACTATCCCTGTATCGTGTTCTTCCCTTATATACTCAAGGGTTTATGCCAATGCTTAGTATTTCAATTTTTGCAGGTGCTGTTATCCCTAATAAAAAATTGGCTATTGCATTGCCCTTGCTTTCTATGTTGTTATCAGACTTTATTTTTCAATTCCTATTCAATAAAGGAATGACAAATATTGCAGGCTTTTACCAGGGTCAGTTGGTTAATTATATTTTGTTTGTATTGCTTGTAATATTTGGCTTTGCCATGAAAAAAATAAACATAAACAGTGTGTTTCTTTTTTCAATTAGTGGTTCCTTAATGTATTTCTTTGTTTCCAACTTTGTTGTGTGGGCTACACATACAGGTTTTAGCAGGCCAATGACTTTTAATGGCCTTACATTATGCTATGCCGATGCCATTGCTTTTTATCGCGATTATGGTTTGGTAAAAGGTTTTGCTGCAAACTTTATTTTGGGCGATCTGATATGGTCATCTCTTATTTTTTCAGCATATTTTTTTGTCACAAAAAAAGCATTTGCAACAAAAACAGTTGTTCAATAACATCAGTTCATAAATTAATTTGAAGAATTGTACAGATTAAAACACACAAGAAATATCAATAATTTTAAAAAAAATAATCATGAGTGATATATTAACCAATTTGGCATCTTGTATTGAGAAAGGTAAAATCAATATCAGCAGCCCTTTTCCTCCCGATATGAAAGGATTAAAAGGTGCTGATGAATTAACAAGAGAAGCACTTGACAGTGGCATTTCAGCGGAACAGGTATTAGATGCTTTAGTAGCAGGGATGGGTGTCATAGGTGAAAAATTCAGTGCCGGTAAAACATTTGTTCCCAATATGCTGATGGCAGCAAAAGCAATGAGTGCAAGTATGGCACATTTAAAACCATTCTTTAGCTCTGGTGAAGTAAAAAGAAAAGGAACTTTTGCTATCGGAACTGTGTTTGGCGACTTGCACGATATAGGCAAAAATCTTGTAGTCATGACAGTAGAAGGTGCAGGATGGGAAGTTATTGATTTAGGGGTAGACGTAAAGTCCCAAAAATTTATTGAAACTATCGAAAAATTTCCCGATTGTGTTATCGGCCTTTCTGCAATGCTTACCACCACTATGGCAAATATGGAAATCATTGTAAAAGACATCAGGGTGAAATTCCCTGATAAAACAATTATTGTGGGTGGTGCACCGCTTACAAAAGAGTTTTCTGATAAGATTGGAGCTTCTGTATATTCTTCTTCACCTCAGGGAGCTGTAAAATTTTTAAATCAATTGGTGGCGTAATTCTTTTGTGAATGGGCTTTCATTAACAGTTATGATGTATATCGCAGCACTTTTAAAGCCATAAAATGTCAAGTTTTACAAGATTGTTGATGTAAACCTGGTTTATTGTTTTGCAAATATAGTATGAAAATATCTGGATGGAATGTCCACAATTTTTTTTATCTGTTCCGGTTCTAAAATAATATGAAAAACTATCTTAAATATAAAATCAATACCATGCTTAACTACTGTAAGCATTAGCATTTTTAGGTTTTAAAAAAAAGATTATGAAATTTAATAAATTAGCTATAAGCACACCGGAAGGATTACTGTTTGGTAATGCTTTGTATCCTGTTACCACCAGAAGGGGATTGGTTATTGGTGGTGGCAGTGTAATACCCGAGTTAAATTTCACACTTCCTACCATGAGCATCAATACACATACAATGCCGGCTGTTTGCGAGCATTACAAAAGTATTGTAACTGATGCTATAGACCATGCCCGTCGTATGCATTCACCGGGCGTAATCTTTGAATTTGAGACATTGCTGGAAATGACACAAACACCAGGTATCGGCATTGAATTGGTCAAAATCATGAATGACGTGTGCGAAGAAAATTATCAAAAATTTGGGTTCAAAAGTGAAATTCGTTTAACGCCCAATGATTTGAGAGAGTTTGACAGGCCACCCCTGTGCCGCACATCAAAATATTTGGATGCCATGTGGGAACTATTCGATAAAGGTTCTTTAGCAGGTGGCGATTTACTTTCCATTGAAAGTACAGGTGGTAAAGAAATTCACGATGACGCACTGATGATGTGCGATATTAAAGCATCTGTATTTGCGCTCTCTGTATTAGGTGTGAGAGATATGAAAATGCTTTGGGGAAATATAGTGGCTATTGCCAAAAAGAATAACAAAATTGCTGCCGGTGATACTGCCTGCGGCTTTGGTAATACTGCAATGGCATTGGCAGAAAAAGGATTTATTCCAAAAATATTTTCAGCTATAGTCCGCATCATTACTGCGGTGCGCACATTAGTAGCCTTAGAAGAAGGAGCTGTAGGTCCCGATAAAGATTGTGGTTACGAAGGCCCTTTCTTAAAAGCTATTACAGGCACTCCTATTTCTATGGAAGGAAAAACTTCTGCTTGTGCCCATTTTAGTCCTTTAGGAAATATTGCAGCTTGCTGTGCCGACTTGTGGAGCAATGAATCGGTTCAAAATATCAAACTCCTTTCAGGAATGGCTCCAACTGTTTATCTGGAACAATTAGAATACGATGCACGTTTAATGAACCAGGCATTAAAAGCCGGGAAACCAACAGCTACAATGCTTCAACAGCTTTTTGCCGATTCTGATAAGTCACTCGATCCTCAGGCTATTATTCTTGCCCCGAAGAATGTAATTGCTATTTCGGAAGAAATTGTAAAAGGATCAAATTATATTGATGCTTCTGTAAAAGCTGCGCAAAAAGGGTTGGATATTATTGATGAAGCCTTTAAATCCGGACAATTATTAATACCTGAAATGGAAATACCATGGGTAGACATGATTCGTCAAACATTATCTGAAATACCTACCGATGAAAGCAAATTTGTAGAAGAAATGATGCCGCTATTAGAAGGTAAATTTATTCCCAAAGAATATGGATTGTAATTCTATTGATTAAACATTTTATAACAAGCACATGACTTCTAAAATATTCTCATTTAATTTTAAGGATTTAGATATTTCAAAAGAAAATGTTGTAAGGACTTTGCATGGAGGTCTGGAAGATGAATCTCACCAATTTTATGTTGATATTTTGGAAGAAGAATTTCAGCGATTGAACGATTACTCAGGCATTCAGGGTGGATATATAGAAACGGATGATATAACTTTTGATGCAACCAACAGAACTGTAAAAGTAGCATCGTATGAGTTTAATGTAGAGAAAATTATTTTCAATGAACTAAAGCCTTCAAATAAAATTATTGTGTTTGCCTGCACTGCCGGAAAGCCTCTATGCGACTATGCTAAAGAGGAGTATAAGACCGATGTTCTAAAAGGTTTTTTTATAGATCGCTGGCGAATGTGGTGGTAGAAACCGCTATGGACAGGATCCAGGAAAAGATGAGGGAAGAATTTGGAATGCAACATTTACTGGTATCCAACAGGTATAGTCCCGGGTATTGTAATTGGAGTGTTGTCGAGCAACATAAATTATTTAAAATTTTACCTGAAAATTTTTGTGGTATTTCACTCACAGAATCTGCTCTTATGCAACCCATCAAATCAATCAGCGGATTTATTGGAGTAGGCGAAAACATCAAATACAATCATTACAAATGTAAAACATGCACACAGAAGCAATGTATTTATAAAAGTAAATTGTCTCAAGTTTGATAATTGGATTACAAAAAAATGCTTTAGTGTAATTTGAGTGGCTCAATTTACACGGACCCAAATGCACAACATCAAAACAAATTTCGACAAATTTTATGAAACTGTCAAAAGTTCTTTACAAGATAAATTAAATCAGGATGATAACTTGCAATATTATCCGAATAAGCCAAAGAATTTTCCTGAATTAATTGACAGAAGCAATTTTAATAAAAGGCGAAGGCGGTTGCATCTTTTTATACACGACGTAACCAAGTCCCTGGCTGGTCAACTGAATAGAAACGAAGATATTTTTTTAATGGATTCTATCCCTGTCCCGATATGTAAGATTGAAAGGGAAAAGCGCTGTAAATTTGGAAAAGGTTCTTTTGAAAACAGCCCTGATAAAGGATATTCGGCCATTAATAAGCAATATTATTATGGTTATAAACTACACTTAGTAACATCGGTTAATGGCATTTTTGAGAGTATGGATTTAACAAAAGCAAGTGTACATGATGTGAATGTTTTGAAAGAAATAAAATATGGTAAAATGAGCAATGCTACTTTGGTGGGAGACAAAGGATATATTTCAAAAGAAGTAAAAATTGATTTGTTTGAAAGCTTTAATATAAAGTTAGAAACACCCAATAGAGGCAATCAAAAAGACCAGCAACACTGGCATCCGGTTTTTAGAAAATGCAAGAAAAGGATTGAATCTTTATTTTCGCAATTATGTGATCAGATGATGTTGAAAAGAAACTATGTAAAATCATTAGTAGGATTAAAGACAAGGTTAATCACTAAAATAGCAGCTGTAACTATATTACAATCAATGAACTATACAAATAACAAACCAATTAATCATTTAAAACATGCCCTGGCAGCCTAACCGCACAACAGGTTACTGTCATACTGCATTAATTAAAAAAATAACTAAAACAAGATTAAAATTTTTTTGTTTAAACGTTTAAACGTATTTTAGCTGCTTAATCGTTTAAATCTGTC
>DATCMY010000058.1:0-3691 GCA_036565505.1 Hanamia sp. | reverse complement strand
GGTGTAGAAGCAGGTGTTGATTTGGATTTTGATATGGGGTTTCGTGATTTATCCCCGATAGATTCTATTGTTCAGGTGGCCGGCCGGATAAACCGGAATAATAATCCAGGGAAAAAGTATTCTCCTTTATATGTGATTGATTTCGGCGACTGTGAGCGCATTTATGATAAAATAACCATGCAGCAATCACAAAAGGCTTTGAAGAAATTTGCCCCTCAAATAAATGAAGAACAATATTTGGAAATGATAGGGGAGTATTTTAATAACATTTCGGATCGTAGTTCATTTGCTATCTCAAGGGATATTTTCAATGCCATGAAAACCTTAAAATACGATTCTGACGATCCTAAAAAAGATATAGCAGTTTCATCATTCCAGGTTATTTCCGAAACATATCCTGCACTTTCTATTTTTGTGGAATTGGATGATGCGTCCGTTGATATTAAAAACCTTTTTTGTAAATTAATACACAAAGAGATTACGCAGGAAGAATTTTCTAATTCAAAAAAATCTTTTCATCAAAGAATTATTTCCATCCCTTCCCACTTGCCAAAGGCAGATGAAATAAAAAGGAATGAAAAATATCTTTTGTGTGAAGGACTATATTTCATTCCTTATAATGAATTGGCTGATTTTTATGATATAATAACAGGCTTCAACCGGTCAAAAGAAAATAAAGAACACTCAATGTTTTTATAATGTTACAACTTCACCAAACCATCATCCGCTTTCCAGAAATACAGCTTTCCACCCGGGATGCACACAAGCTACGGGGCTATTTTGGCACCTTGTTCCAGGAGCATTCGCCTTTGCTGCACAATCATTTGGAAACAGGAGAAAACGCCTACCGATACCCGTTAGTGCAATACAAAGTGATTGCCGGCGTACCTACTTTAGTGGGCTTCAATGAAGGTGCCGATTTACTGATTGGGTTATTTTTAAAAATCAGAGAACTGCAGATAGGAGGTCGCCGCTGCCCGGTATTGCAAAAAAATATTGAAAGTAAAATGGTGAATATCGGGTTATCTGAAGATTTGCATGCCTATCGTTTTGAAACCCTGTGGATGGCGCTTAGTCAGCGTAATTATGCTGAGTATATGGCAGAACCGGAAGAACAAAAGCCCAAACACCTGAAAGCGATTTTAACGGGTAATATGCTGAGCTTTTTTAAAGCAATGAAGTATACAGCAGAAGCCGCCATACTGGTAAATTTAAAAATTATTGCCGAACGGGAAACACAGTTTAAAAACAATACCATGCTGGCTTTCCAAGCATCTTTCGTTACCAATACATTATTGCCGGGATATATAGGTTTGGGAAAATCAGTGGCCCGTGGCTTTGGTACTATTATTTTAGAAAAGTAAATAATAATATAATACATTACGTCATGCAAATATACCTGAATACTTATGGCACCTACCTGCATGTAAAAGACGATATGTTTGAAATAAGGATACCGGGAAAAGATAAAGAGCCTGCAAAGCAGCATATTGCGGCACATAAAGTAACTTCAATTGTAATGAGTACGTCGGGTGCATTAAGTACAGACGCGGTAATCCTGGCTCTAAAAAATAACATTGATATTATATTCACAAAATCAGATGGGCATCCTATCGGCCGGATTTGGCATAGTAAGTTGGGCAGTACCACTAAAATAAGGAAGCGGCAACTGGAAGCAAGCCTCGGTAAAGAGGCGATAATATTTACCAAAGCATGGATTACAGAAAAAATGACCAATCAACTTGAATTTATAAAAGATTTAAAGAAGCACCGGCCACAAATGGCTAATTTTTTAAATGATAAAATTGTCCGGATCGAAAATCTTATTGTGTCCGTTGATAAATTAGATAAAGATAAAATTGAAGAGATAGCTGATACTATTCGTGGGTTGGAAGGCACTGCCGGAAGATTGTATTTTGAAACTATAAACTATGTGCTGCCGGAGCAATACCAGTTTAATGGAAGAAGTATGCGCCCGGCAAAAGATTCCTTCAATGCTTTTTTAAATTATGGTTTTGGTGTATTGTATTCAAGAGTGGAAAAAAGTCTGATGCTTGCGGGGCTTGATCCTTATGTAGGATTTTTACACCGCGATGATTATAACCAGAAAAGTATGGTATTTGACTTTATAGAGCCATATCGCATTCATGTGGAAACAACAGTATTCCGTTTGTTCAGCGCCAAAAAAGTTAATAAAGCCCATACCGATGAAATTACCAATGGCATTACTTTAAATAAAGAAGGAAAGGAATTGTTGATCACCGCATTGAATGGATATATGGAAAGTGAAACCATACGATATAAAGGCAGAAACCAAACAAGGGCCAACGCCATGCAGCAGGAAGCACACACATTTGCCAATGGTTTAATTGGTAATAAAACGGATATGCCATCTGATAACGACAATTAATATATTTTATCATGATAGCCTGGGTAATGTATGATATTAAGATTGGCAAATCAAGGACGAAAGTAGCTAAGCTTTGCAAGCAGGCTGGTTTGTACAGGGTTCAATTCTCTGTATTTTTAGGTAGCATTGATGTTAATCAAAAAGATACCCTGCAATTACAGATAGAAAGCCTGATTGATGAAGAAACAGATTCTGTATATATTTTTCCCATGTCCAAAAGTGAGTTGCAGGCTACTGTATTGCTGGGGAAAGCATTTGATAAAAAACTGGTAACGGATGAAGTGAAAGCCTTGTTTTTATGACACTAACCCCATCACATATTATTGAATACCTGTATTGTCCGCGGTTTACCTATTTTGAATATGTGCTGGCAATACCTCAATATGAAGAACGGCATTATAAGGTAATGCGGGGACGTGAAGTACATGACGAAAAGCTGGAACAAAATAAGGAATACTTACGCCGCCGGATAGGCGCAGTGGAAAGATATAATGACCAATATCTTACTAATGATTTGCTCAGGGGAAAGATTGATGAAGTGCTAAAACTGGAAGACGGATCAATGGCGCCACTTGACTATAAGTTTGCTTTTTATGAAGACAAAATATATGATACCTACAAAACCCAATTGTTTTGCTATGCCTGGCTGATAGAAGAATGTTTTGGTTGCGAAGTAAATAAAGGTTATTTGGTATATACCCGGAGTAATAATAAATTAATTGAGGTATCCATTTCGCCATCTGATAAGCAATTGGTAAGGGAATGTGCAAGAGAAATAGAAAACATTATCAGCCGAAATTTTTTTCCAAAAGCAACTAAATACAAGCTGAGATGCGTAGATTGCACTTACCGGAATATCTGTATTAAATAGGGAGTTCCGGGTTTCATTTTATTTTATAAATATGCAAAACAAGGTGCAAGGTTCTGATACTAAATATGCTGCGTTTACGGAAATGGTAATGGAAACGGCCATTATAAGTTCTTTGACATATTGGAAAGCTTTAAATAACGGAATAGAAAATTGGTGCAATTTATTAGTACTTAATAAATTAGTTAAAAAAACGGCTTAAACAGCAACATCCATAACAAGAAGGATTGAAACTATACTACAATGTCGCAATCAGAAACAAAGATATTTGCTTAAACAGCAACATCCATAACAAGAAGGATTGAAACTAAATATTGCTTCTTCAGGCGTGAAAAATCTGAAGTCTTAAACAGCAACATCCATAACAAGAAGGATTGAAACAAATCCTACAAAGATGTAGCAGGGATTCTAAC
>DATCMY010000057.1:0-8053 GCA_036565505.1 Hanamia sp. | reverse complement strand
CAGCATCGCATACTGTATGGGTAGGCCTAGTACCCGATTTGACGATGCCGCAGGCAAGAAATATTTTCTTTGGTCAACTAAAAAGAGGCGGAGTAGATATTGGTGTCAGCGGGTATAAGTTTGATGAAGTGGATGGAGGAGATCAATATTTATGGCCTGATGTCGCAACCTTTCCTTCCGGTCATTTTGCAGAACAAATGCGACAGACATACGGTTTGCTGATGATGCGGTACAGCACAGAGATGTATCATCTACTCAATAAAAGAACTTTTGGTTTGGTAAGGGCTTCCAATGGTGGAGGTTCATCATTCCCTTATGTGATCTATAACGATTATTACAACCACGAAGATTTTATAACTGCTTTAATTAATAGTGGTTTTGCGGGCGTGTTGTGGACACCTGAAGTAAGAGCCTCAAAAACAGCTGAAGAGTGGTTGAGGCGTTTTCAGTCAAATGTGTTTTCTCCTTTAGCAATGATTAATGCATGGTCAAGCGGTACAAAACCCTGGTCTTTTCCTGAAGTAGCTGAACAAGTAAAAAGCTTTGCTTTATTGCGTATGCAAATGATGCCTTACTGGTACACCGAATTCGCTAAATATCATTTTGAAGGCACACCACCATTTCGTGCTATGAATCTTGAAGAGGGATTTACAATGGAAATTACGAAAGAGGCAGCGGATAAAAACCTTGAAAAAAATCCTTATGCAGAAGCTTCATCAAAAGAAATAAAAGATCAGTATATGGCCGGAGAATATTTATTGGTAGCGCCTATGTTCAAGGGTCAGACCACACGAAAAATAATTTTGCCCAAAGGAAATTGGTATGATTTCTATTCTGGGGAATATGCTGGTAATGGACAAATCATAACAGTTACACCTGGGCTTGATAAAATTCCTGTGTATGTTAAAGATGGCGGTATCATTCCCATGATGAAACCTATGCTACATGCGCCGACGGCTACTGAAAAGGTCGATCTGGAGATTCGGTATTATGGCAAGAAGCCAGGACAATATAAGTTATACGATGATGATGGAGAAACTTTTAATTATGAAAATGGTGATTATAGCTGGAGGAAATTAAGAGTTGAGAATAAAAAAGGGACTATTTCTGAGCCGGAAAAAGGGAAACCGAATACAGTTAAAAATGTTACATGGAAATTTATGACCAAGTAAAAAAATATTAAGATGAGGATTGTTTTAATTTTTATAGGATGTTTTTTATTTTCTTGTACTGCACAAAAAAAGAGTCTGGGATCATCTTCTTCAATTATAAATGATGTGAAAGGTACCTTACGCAAGCAGATTTTAGATGAAGCAGCATGGGCTATGCAACAGGAGCCCATAACAGTAACTGCTGAAACATCAGTAAGAAGTGCAGGAGGCAAGCATGATTTTTTTTCGGAAGGAGATTATTGGTGGCCAAATCCTAAAAGTACTGATAGTCCTTACATTCAGCGGGATGGCATGACTAACCCTGATAATTTTGTAGCTCACCGCCATGCAATGATTCGCTTTAGCAGGATCGTTGGTGCATTGGCTTCTGCCTATAAATTAACAGGAAACAAAAAATACTTACTTCAGGCGATGAAACATTGCAAAGCATGGTTTGTTGATACAGCTACTTTAATGAATCCAGATTTGTTATATGCACAGGCCATTAAAGGAAGATTTACAGGAAGAGGCATAGGAATTATAGATACCATTCAATTGATGGAAGTTGTGCAGGGATTGATAGTGATGGAAGATGACGGTGCAATGGACAAAGGATTATTAGCAGCGATAAAAAACTGGTTTGCCGAATACCTGCATTGGCTAACTACACATAAATACGGCAACGCGGAAATGAATGCAACCAACAATCATGGAACCTGCTGGGCGATGCAGGTCGCAGAATTTTCAAAATTTACAGGCAATGAAAAGCTGATGGAGTTCTGCAGTGACCGTTATAAGAATATTTTCCTGGTAAAGCAAATGGCGGTTGATGGAAGTTTTCCAAGAGAAACAGGAAGAACTAAACCTTATGGTTATTCCATTTTTAATTTAGATGCAATGACAACCTTATGCCAGATTCTTTCCACTAAAGAAAATGATCTTTGGAACTATCAAACTGCAGATGGGAAGTCGATTAAAAAAGGAATTGAATTTTTTTATCCATATATTATAGATAAAAATAAATGGCCTTTCAAACATGATGTAATGTATTGGGATAAATGGCCTGTTGCTCAGCCTTTTTTGATTTTTGGCGCCGAAGCCTATAATAATAATAATTGGTTTAATGCATGGGAAAAATTAGATCATGCACCCAAAGTTGATGAAGTGATCCGCAATTTGCCAGTCCGCCATCCATTGATTTGGTTGAATTAAAAAATAAAAATGAAGCTGAAAAGAAGAATTGTTTTGATGATGAAAACGGCACTCATTTTGGCGTGTACATTGTGCGTGTATGCCAAGCCGTTATTTGCACAAACTACCGGTGATGAGGATAAAGAAATGTTCAACAAAGGAAAGCAAAGAGACCAAAAAGCAATGGCCGATGCGGTAAATGGATGGTGGACCGCTTCAATGAAAAATCATGATCAGCGAATAAAATGGTGGCGTGAGGCAAAGTTTGGTATGTTTATTCACTGGGGCGTTTATTCAACTGCAGGCGGAGAATGGAAAGGGAAGAAAGTAGATGGATACGCAGAGCATTTAATGCGCAAAGAAAAAATTTCACGCAAAGAGTATTTAGAGCTTGCTCACCAATTTAATCCTGTAAAATTTAATGCAGACGAGTGGGTAAGAAATGCAAAGAATGCGGGAATGAAATATATGATTATTACATCCAAGCATCACGATGGATTTGCGATGTATCCATCTGGAGTATCTGATTTTAATATAAGGAAACAAACATCTTTTAAGAGAGATCCAATGGCAGAGCTTTCTGCAGCCTGCAAAAAATATGGTTTGAAATTCGGCTTTTATTATTCGCATGCATTTGATTGGGAACATCCGGATGCCCCGGGCAATGACTGGGAATATAAAAATCCGGGCGGCGACTTAAATTTATATGGCGGAAGAGATTGGTACAATCTTCATCCTGAACTATTGGCAAAAGCAAAAAAATATGTTGATGAAAAAACGATACCCCAAATAAAAGAATTGATTGCAAAATATCATCCCGATATTTTATGGTTTGATACGCCACAAAAATTACCTCTATCCGAAAACATCAGGATACTTAAGGCAATTCGTGAGACAGATTCGAATGTTGTTGTAAACGGGCGACTGGTAAGAAGTGCAACAGCAAATTTTGGTGATTACAAAAATACATCGGATCGCCCTGCAGAATTTTATCCTGTTTCAGGTGATTGGGAAGCCATTCCAACAACGAATGAATCCTATGGCTATTCGAAATTTGACAGCAGCCATAAACCACCTTCTCATTTTATTCGCCTGCTTTCCATCGCCGCTTCCCGTGGAGGCAATTTATTAATGAATATTGGGCCGAAGGGAGACGGGGCCTTTGATAAACCAGACCTTGCAATTTTAAATGGCATTGGCAAATGGATGCATAAAAATGGTGAAAGTATTTATGGAACTACTGCAAGTTCTTTGCCTTTGCAAAGTTGGGGCGTATCTACTTTAAAGGAAAATAAATTATACCTGCATGTTTTTAGCTGGCCTTCTAATGGTGAATTATATGTGGGTGGTTTAAAAAGTAATATTGATAAAGTGTATTTATTGGCGAATCCAAAAAGAACATTTGATGTAAAGAGATTAAATAAAAAAGACGTTCTTATTGTTCTTCCAAAAAAATCAATTGATTCAATCAATACCGTTCTTGTTGTTGAGCTGAGAGATAAAATTTCAACAGATAGTGTAAGATATGTTTCGACAAATATTCCTGTAACGAGATTGCTTGCTTATGATGCAACACAACATGGTAAAGGTTTTGGTTTTGGCGATGGAAAAAGAGACCGGTATTATGTTGAAGGATGGACGAATAGGGAACAGTCTCTTGGCTGGCAATTTAGAACAGGTGCTGATAGTGATTTTAAACTTTTGATTAAATATGTTGCGCCTCCGGAAACAAGCGGCGGCTTGTATTCGATCTCACTTGATAATAATTATTCGCAATATCGGGTAATAACCGGTGAAAAAAATACAAGCGTTGTTACTAATGGATTGGGAACTTATCATTTGCCTACAGGCATTCATAATTTAAAGATTTCACCACTTTCATTTGGTAAATCGGAATTGGTGAAATTGCTGGAAGTACAATTAATACCGGTTGCTGTAAACAAAATATCCTTATCAAAAATTTTTGCAGATGCAGAACAACAAACCACATTAATGTTAAATGAAATTCCAAAAGCAAAGGAAGGAAACGTAGACCTTGTTTCACCCAGAACATTAGATAATGGTCAATTAAAACTGGTTCCTTCAAAAGACTGGACTAGTGGCTTTTTCCCGGGTGAGCTTTGGTTTTTGTATGAATATTCGGGAAAGCAGGAATGGAAAAATGAAGCAGAAAAGTTTACGGCAAACATTGAGAAGGAAAAATATAACGGTGGCACCCACGATATGGGTTTCAAAATTTATAATAGTTTCGGCAACGGTTATAAATTGACAAACGATCCGCGCTACAAAGAGGTGATTATTCAATCTGCCAAAACGTTGTCAACGCGGTTCAACCCAAAAGTTGGATGTATACGGTCTTGGGACCATCATGCACAACAATGGGCATTTCCGGTTATCATTGATAACATGATAAATCTTGAACTTTTATTTGAAGCAACCAAACTATCGGGGGATTCTTCCTATTATAAAATTGCGGTGAGCCATGCGAATACCACCATGAAAAATCACTATAGAAGTGATTACAGTTCTTATCACGTAGTAGATTATGATCCGGCAACCGGGAAAGTTATAAAGAAAAATACTGCCCAGGGTTACAGTGATGAATCTGCCTGGGCACGCGGACAAGCCTGGGGTTTGTATGGGTTTACTATGTGCTACCGCGAAACAAGAGATAAAGCTTACCTCCAACAGGCTGATCATATTGCGCATTTCATTTTAAACAATCCTCATTTGCCCGATGATCTTGTCCCTTTTTGGGATTTTGATGCACCCGGTATTCCGAATGAGCCAAGAGATGCATCTGCGGCGTCCATAATGGCATCCGCCTTATACGAATTAAGTACCTATAGCGAAAATGGAAAGTATTACAGGAAGACAGCCGATAAAATTATAGTAAATCTTACGCGCTACTATCGTTCATCCTTAGATGAAAATAAAGGTTTTATTTTATTGCACAGCACCGGTTCCAAACCTGCCGGGAGTGAAGTGGATGTGCCTATCAATTATGCCGATTATTATTACCTGGAGGCTTTGTTGCGGAAGAAAAAACTGGAAGAAGGAAAGAACTTGTTTTGATGGAGATATGATTACGTTTGATACCAGGAAAAATGAGCATATAGTAATATCATGCCAGGGAAATTATCATGAATAAAAAATTGCACCAATGATTTGTTATTTATTAAATCATGCCAGAATAACTTAGTATTTGGCTAATAAATTAATTGCATATTCCAGCTAAAATTGATTCTTTTGCAAAAAAAATTTATACAATTTTTTCAAAACAATAATTCCATCTCGTGCAAATATTATGAGCTCATTTTGGTTTTTGATTTTGGAAGTATAAAATATCTCGTTAACTATTTATCATTTAAATTAAATATCTACTATGTCAAGGTTTTCTGTTAGATCCCTACTTGTAATATTAATGACAATAGGTTGTTTATCAGTTTTTGCATTTACCCCGCAACCTAAAAACAAAAAATGTAAGACTTATCAGGATAGCGCCGGGCTTAAACTACCTACTGGTTTTTCTGCTACCAAAATAATAGATATTTCAGCAAAGGCAAGGCATTTAGTGGTAACGCCACAAGGGATAATATATGTAAAACTAGCCCGGCCCAAAGATGGGAAAGGAATATTGATTTTGCACGAAAATGCCAACGGAAAAGCCATTATTACTGGTGGATTTGGCGATTATAGCGGCACAGGTATTTATATGAAGGATGGTTATTTATATGCATCCTCAAATCAGGAGGTTTTTCGATATAAACTGAATGAAAAAAATGAGGTAATCAATCCTGATCAACCTGAAAAAATTATTACCGGATTAAAGATGGGGCGGCAGCACGAAACCAAATCAATTGTATTGGATAACAATGGCAATATTTATGTAAACATTGGTTCCCCTTTAAACTCATGTCAGGAACAAGACAGGCAAAAGGGATCCATGGGTATAAAGGGATGCCCGCTTTTAGATTCAGCAGGTGGCATCTGGCAATTTAGAGAAGATAAGCTGAATCAGACTTACGGAGATGGCGTGCGCTATGCCACCGGTTTGCGAAATGTTGTTGGTTTAGATTGGAACCAGCAAAATAATACGCTATTTGTAATGCAGCATGGACGTGATCAACTTCACGATATTTTCCCTGATTTATATACTGAGAAACAGTCAGCTCTTTTGCCCGCTGAATGTATGTATATGATTAAGAAAGGCGATAATGCTGGATTTCCATTTATATATTATGATCAGATTCAACATAAAAAAATTCTGGCTCCTGAATATGGAGGTAATGGCAAAATAGAAGGTAGCAATTCATATATTGACCCTGTGGTGGCATTTCCCGGACATATGGCACCAAATGGTTTGTTATTTTATACTGGTAATATGTTCCCTGAAAAATATAAGAATGGCGCTTTTGTAGCATTTCATGGTTCCTGGAACAGGGCTCCTGAAAAACAGGCTGGTTACTTTGTGGCTTTTGTGCCTTTTAAAGACGGTAAGCCCTCAGGAGATTGGGAAATTTTTGCAGATGGTTTTGCAGGAGCCAATGACATTACATCGCCACGCCAGGCACAGCACCGTCCTTGCGGATTGGCACAAGGCTCTGATGGGTCACTATACATTACTGATGATGTAAAAGGCACTATTTACAAGATTGTATATCATAAATAAGAAAATAGATGATAAAAATAATTATTCCTTTTTTCCTTTCTTTATTTGGATGTTCCGTGATTTTTGCCCAAACTAGCAAGTTAAAAGTTACAAAAGCAAAGCCCCAGGCAGCGTCTGCAGATGATATATTACCTTCAATAAAACGAGGAAAGCTTGTCTATGCCAATTACTGCCTTACCTGCCACCAGGAAGATGGGGGCGGTGTACCTAATTTGAATCCACCGTTGATTCAGACATCCTTCGTAATAGGGGATAAGGATGTATTGATAAAAATTATATTAAATGGGTTTAATGAACATGTGGATATCGATGGCGAATCATATTCCAACAATATGCCTTCCTTTAACTCGCTCAAGGACCAGCAAATAGCAGATGTTTTGGCATATATCAGAAATAATTTTGGCAATAAAGCGAGCCCGATAATTTCTGCTGATGTTCAGAAAATTAGGTATAGTGCGAAGAATTAGTGTCTTCAAGTTTTTGGTTCATGATGAGTGGCTCTTGAAAAGAAAATTTTATGAACGGAGAAGAAATATCCACCCTCATTCGTGATATCCGAAACTTATATCCAAAAAATATTAGAATTTTTTCAGAAAAAGCATTAGAGAAATATATAGTGTTGTGGCAAAATATCCTGTGTTAAAGGAGCAAGAACATCAACGAGCTTCCCCGCTTCTAAACATATAATTCCATGTATTAGAGGTGCAATATTATCCATCAGTCATTTTTGATTATTTTCTCTTCTTTGCGGATCGTCATTTCAAAAACACCACATTCAACATAAATAACCTTTGTATGAGAGTGCTCATGCAGTAGGCCGATAGCATCTTTTTCAAACTTAAACCAAGTTGCAGATGACATTCAGTAATTGTTAAAAATTTAGATTTAATTGTTAAAATAGAGTAGTCATTTTATCTAAATCACAAATTATACGTGGGGTACCCGAGTGGTATTTTTTATATTCAACTCTCAAGGTCTTTTTTTGTTTTGTAGTAAACAAATGTTAAAATAGTTTAACGCTTTTTAGTTTTACATTACT
>DATCMY010000056.1:0-28825 GCA_036565505.1 Hanamia sp. | reverse complement strand
TTACCCTTAAGATACTCCGCCCCTATTTTTTCATGATCTGCTATCCCAAAATCATCCATGTAATTTACCGGCATAATGTGTTCACATAAATGGCCCAAGTCATGAAAAAATGCAGCGAGGATTACTTCCTCATCATAATTTTCTTTTTCGGCTAATTGTGCACATTGGCACATGTGTTCTATTTGCGAAACGGGTTCACCAATATAATCCTGGTCGCCATACATTTTGTATAGCCCCAGTATCTCATCGGCGATTTTTTCAGCTTCTGAATTTTCCATTATTTATAGATTGTTTTAATTGGTTCAGCTATTGGATGGTTTGCAGTAAAAGTAAAACCCAGCACTTTTGCAAAGGTTGCTGCAAGTTGCTCCTGGTACAATACATTTTTATTTTTCATTTCACCACCGGGTTTGGTATCAGGGCCTAAAGCTGCAATCCATATATGGCCTGCATCTTTAATTTTTTCACCGTGATCTTTCCAGTTCTCTTTAGGGTTATCGCCCCTGCCATGATCGCATGTGATAATTAAAGTAGTTTTATTTTTATACTGTGGAGTAGATTGAATATAGTTCCATAAATCTGCTATCATCCCGTCCTCTGCATGAGCGCTTCCCAGGTAAAGATCATACATCCCTGCATGCGCCAAATCATCTGTTTCATCAAAGGCGATGTACAATACTTTAGGCTTCATTTCTTTCATGTATTCCCTTGCGGCAATATAAGTAAGCACATCCGGGCGAACACCAATTGGCCGTGTGGTGAGAGATTCTATATCATCAATAAGCCTGAATTTTTCAGTGGTATAAGGCAAAGAATCTGTGTCGCTGTTCACATAAATTCCGCTTTTCCATTTATTCAGTATATAGGGAAATGCATCCCATGTTGTAAATGCAGCTACTTTATTTTTAAAGCCATTTTGCTGGTTGAAAAAACCTAAAACATTACTATTTTTATTTGGAATTTTATCATTGGAATTAACTGCTGTATCTGGATAGCCTGTAAAAATTTCATTATATCCCGGATACGAAAATTTGTACCGGTTGGCATTATTCACTTTATTTCCATCCCACCTGTTTCCGTATAACTGCCCCTTGCTTACAATAGTGTTCCAGAAAAAAGGAAATAATTTTTTTCTTCTTTCTTCAAGATCATTACTCCAGAATTTGGAGCTGGTTTCGGCACTATCTTTTGTAAAATTTTTATTGTTTAATAAAGCAGAATCAGCGCCTCCATACACTTCCTGCCAACGCATTCCATCTAAAGTTACTATTACAAGATTTTCAGTTTTTAATTGCGCAGAAACTTTTTGACCTAAGGTAAAACAGGAAAGAAAAACAATGGCAATACATTTATACATATTTAATATTTTTTAAAAAAGGCAGAACCAAAAGGCTCCGCCTTTGTATGAGAAAAAACCAATCTGCAAGATTTTTTATTTATTTTAAGAGCCACATAGTTTGGTTGAGGTCATCCGCAGAATATTGTTGAGCAGATAATGCAGCACTCCAGTTGGCTTTATTTTGGGTTTGTTCTGAAACAGGATAAGCCCATCTTTTAGGAATAACGCCATTGTTGCCGACACCAGCGCCACTTTGGAAAGCAGGAACACCTGTTCTGCGCCAATTATAATAGGGTTCATATCCTGAGTTTTCAAAACAAGCAATATATTTCTGTAGAACTATTTGACTAATCGCTGTTGAAGGAGTTGAAGAAAACTTTACAGAAGGTTGTGCGTAATAATTTGAAAAACTGAAAGTAAATGGATAAGGTGCAACCTGGGTAACAGAATTAGCACCCACAGGCAGAAAGTAAGCTGTAAAATTTGATTGGGTTATATCAATTCCATAAAATGACATTGAAGCTGTGATCCCTTCCTTATACCAGGTTTCGGCATCGATATTGTTTTTACCAACAACCCAACCACGAATTATAGCTTCAGCAATATTGAAACACATCTCTTTGTATCCTACCAATACATCCGGCTCGCCGGTAAAATTTGAATAATAACGGCGCCTGTTAATAAATGAATATAATCCTGCACTGGCATTTCCGTACATGCTTTGAACCGATTCGCCGGTGCTGGCTCCTACAAAATATTTGAATTGGGCGAGATTAGGATCGCTTCCAACAAGAGCACTCGCTGGTTCACAAGTAATAAAAACGCGAGGGTCACTTAAATTTGTGAGTGCACTTACATAAGTAGATGCCATATTATAACGCCCTGCAATGGAGCCAAAATTACTTGGATTAAAAGGATAGGTGCTATAAGTGTTGGTACCACCAGGATTATAAACAAAAGAGAAATCATCGCTTTGGCTTGCAAAAATCGGATACTTTATAGGATTATTAATAATACTGGAAAACTGTACAGGCACATTCAATGCTGCATCTGAAGCTTTATTACTGAGACTAAGGAGCACCCTAAGTTTAAAAGAATTCACGAGCTTTTGCCATGCTGCAAGATTGCCATGGTAATAAATATCCTGCGAAGCAGATAACGAATTATCATTGGAAGCTATTAATGATGCCAAATCTGTATTAGCAGTATCCAATTCGTTCAAAACGTATTGAAATACCTGTTCCTGTGGAGTGTAAGCAGGTTTAGAATTGTTAGAGCCCTGCAAAGCTTCTGTCAATGGAACGTCACCGAATAAAGAGGTGGTATTATAAAAGTAATAGGCACGAATAAATCTACCTACTGCTTCATATGGGTTTACATTTAATGCTCCCCTGGAAGTTGCTTCTTTTTCCATTTGAATCACATTCTTTATCACCAGGTATGGATTAAATGAGCCATTTGTCCATGAATAAATATTGTTGCCGTAATAGTCATAATTCTGACAATGATATTGGTTCCATGCCTGAACATTATCCCATGAATTAATACCACCTAATCCACCTTCGCTCCCTGTGCCAGAGATATCAGTTAACACAGTTCCCAAAATTAAGCCCGGGGGAACACTGGTAGGATTATTGGGGTCAAGTTGCTTTTCCTGAATTTGTTTATTACAGGAAATCATAAGGCAGGTGCCTATAGTTATTAAAAATAGATATTTTATCTGTTTCATATTTTGTGCTTTTACAGGAGTTAGAATGATAGATTTACGTTGAAGCCATAACTCCGTGTAGTTGGTGTTTGCAAACCAGAACCTGAATTCTGAGTATATTGATCTACGTCCACGTCTTTATATTTATTCGGAAAGAAGTATAATAAATTCCTGCCTACCAAAGAGACAGTTGCTTCACGAATGAAAGATCTATTACCAAATAGATTTTTTGGCAGAACATAAGTAAATGTTACTTCTCTTAATTTGGCGTAGGTCTTTTTGATTATATCTAAATCGGGTACGGAAGCCATGCGGGTAACGAAAGGCTGTACCTGGCTTTTGGTGGTATTTTGTGTTACAGTTAAATCTTTATAATTCAAAATTTCTCCGGTAATAGGATCCAGGATAATAGGTGCCCCGGTCAAATTAACTCCATCGCCTGTATAAGCTGCAATATTTGCTTCATCTGAAGGCCTGGCTGCTCCAAAAGCACCTGTAGCGCTTTCTATATGGCGTCCACCCTGAAGTGTTTTCTTTCTAACATAATCTTCCATTACCCCACCTACCATTCCATCAAATTGGAAATGTAAAGAAAAGTTTTTATAGCTAACCATGTTTACTAGGCCCCACTGCCAATCAGGATCGGAATGGCCAAATACTTTTTGTGCTGAAACCCCTAAATCAGAAAAACGTGTATAAACTCCGGTTGCCGGGTCAATAACCAATTTGCCATCGGGTGTTCTTACAAAAGCATTTCCATAAACTAAATCAATCCTCTTACCATTGTATTCATAATTATTAGGATTGGCATCGTTTACCCATTTTCTTACATAGGTAGAAAAGTTAGCAGATACATTCCAGCTAAATCCATTAGGATGTGAAATTGGATGGGCATTCATAGTAACTTCCCATCCATCATTAGTATAAACATTACCATTGGTAAGGTAGGATGAATATCCGGATGCTGCTGATGTGCCCTGGTTAACAATACCTGTATTATTATAATGGTAATGAGTTATATCAAAACCCAATTTGTTATTGAAGAAACGTATATCTGCCCCAAACTCAGTAGCTTTTCTGTCGGCAGTAAAAATGGTAGGACTAACCGTCTGATTGCTGTATTTCGCACTATTTTGGCTGGAATATGTTGGGCTTAAAGTATAGGGTTGAGAAAATTGATAGCCAGGCCCACCATAAGGTGAATTCCAGGTATAACCATAATCGCCAGCCGGTGTAGCGCTTACATTAGGAGAGAAAAGTGGTGAAGTTCCCCCATCCTTACTCTCTGCATAAGACCCCCTCAATTTTAAAAATGAAATTACTTTTGGTAAGTGTATGTATTCAGAAACAACAGTTGCCAGGTTAAATGATGGATAATAATAACTATTGGTATTAGAAGGCAATGCAGATGATTTATCAACGCGGCCGGTTACATTCGCTGTTATGTACGATTTGTATCCGGCATCTACTGAGTAATATGCGCTTAATACAAGCATGCTTGAACGAAAACTACTTCCTGTTAAGGTTCCCTTGGAGTTAGAAAAAGAATAGATGCCTGGAACATTCAAATAATTGGTAGATTCAAAATTAGAATTGAAACTAAAATTCCTTGCAGTTGCACCCGCTAATGCCTGAACATCTAAAAATCCCAATATATTATCCTTGTGATACCTTCCCTGTGCATCCACATTAGATTCGAATAAGGATCTCCTGTCTTCCCTATAATCTCCCTGGTGAAGTTCTCTTCCATAAACGTCTGCAGAATAAGGTAATTTTTCTGAATTGGTCATATCGTATGTAGTCATACTTGGCCTGAATTGAAAATCAATGTTATTATTGAGTTTGTAATTCAATGATAAGTAGCCATATTCGTTATTCTGGTAATGGCCTCTTAACCATTCGTAAGACATAAACCAGGGATTATTATAGCGATAATATTCAGCATAATTTTGCTGAATACCTGCTTTACCAGGTTGCCAGTAATTGCGAATATTAGGATCATTTACATTCCAGTCTGCACCACCCCATAGTATAAAATTGTATATGATACTATTAGGTCCATAACTTACATCAGGTACATTTGGAGTTGATTGCCTGCTATAATTGAAATAAGATGTTAAGGACAACTTTTTATTAAATCTTTCTACAAGGCTCACGGTAAAGTTTCCATTATTTAATTGAGTATTTGGAACAATACCCTGCTGGTAAGTATTTCCTATTGAAAGCCGGAAATCTGTTTTTTCAGTAGATGAACCTATTGAAATGCTGTTAGACTGAAGAAGGCCTGTTTGTAAAAACTTTTTCAAATTATCTTTCCCTCTCGCCAACCATGGTGTTGGTGCTACGTGGCCGGTATAGGTGGTTCCATCAGCAAAAGTAGTAGTGTATGTTTGAGATGGGTCATAAGCCCCATCATATTGAGGTAATAATTGACCTCTGAATTGCGGGCCCCATACATCATAATCATAATCATTTACACCAACTCCCACAGCTCCGTTTCCAAAGTAAGAAGCCGGGCTTGAACCTCCACCGCCAAAAGCATATTTGCCATTATCACCGGGGCCATATGTATCATTATATTTAGGCAAAGCAATAAATCCTTTATTAAACTGGGTGCTGGAATTAAATGTTACCTGCAAGCCTCTTTTATCTTTGGTTCCTTTTTTTGTAGATATAATAATAGCGCCATTCTTTCCCTGGAAGCCATATAATGCTGCTGCATTTGGCCCTTTCAAAATGGTAAATGATTCAATATCATCCGGGTTAAGATTGTAAGTATCAGAACTGATAGGAACACCATCCACTACAAATAATGGCCGGTTATTAGGGTCATTTTCTCCCCGGATGATCACATCGGGAGCGTGACCTATTTCTGAATTAATGTTTATAGCAAGCCCAGCAGCATTACCTTTTAAAGAATTGATAGGATCCGCCTCTCTTGCTTTTGTTAAGGCAGCGGCATCAATTGTTTGAATAGAATATCCCAAACGTTTGGCTTCTTTTTTAATACCCGTGGCGGTTACTACAACTTCATTTAATTCTTGTGTAGAGGGATTGAGTTCAATCGTAAATATTTTTTGTGAAGCATTAATTTCTTTGGATTGGTATCCGATGAAAGAAACTAATAGTTTACTGTTCCTGGGCACATCCAAAGAAAAATTTCCATTTGCATCTGTTGATGCTCCAATGCTGGAATTTTTGATTGAAATGCTTACTCCTGCAAGTGGAGATTTATTGGTTTGATCAATTACTTTTCCTTCAATTTTATTGCTTTGTGCAAAAAGGAAAGTGGAAGAAAGAAAAAGTGAGATTGCAAAAAATAAAATTTTTACAATGCGTGAGTTGAATTCCTTCATAGACAATTTGTTTTTATTTGAGTGGCAAAACTATCCGGCGCATGTTACCGAATCGTTAAAGCGTTGTCAACAAAAAGTTATGAAATTGTTATCGGAATAATTTTTCAGATTGACCAATATTACTATCAATATGCAGCAAATTTTTATCCATTACTAATTCATAGAATAGCTCATTATTTCAAAAAAAGATTTGAAATCAAATAATAAATATACAAGCAATAAAACCTGAGATAAACTCAGGTGGGAAACAATAATTTCTTTTGGATTCAATATCAGGTTTCTTATACAATAGGAAGATAATTTAGATAATAAAAATTATTGAAGGAATGCGAATAATGAAACAATGAATATTATTTCTTTTCTAATCCTTTTATTAAAGGTTTATTTGAAAATGAACAAATCTCTATAATGCCAACACGAAAACAACAGTAACAATAGTTACATAAACACCATATATACTTCATATTTTTTCCTGATTGTCGTCATATTAAATTTTTTCAATGTGCCCTACTTTTGATCCCGTAAAATAATCAACAACAAAAGTTATGAAAAATTTAGTAATACTTGGAGCAGGCACAGCGGGAACTATGATGGCCAATCATTTAAATCATCATTTAAAACAACCCGATTGGCAGATAACTATTATTGATGAACGGGAAGCTCATCATTATCAACCAGGCTACCTGTTTCTCCCATTTGATATTTACACTCCGGAAGATATCGTAAAAACAATTGAAGAATTTATTCCGAAACATGTGAAACTGATCAAGCATAAGATAGACCGCATTCTGCCAACTGAAAATAAAATTCAACTGGAAGGTGGCGAAGAACTGGCTTATGATATATTGATCATAGCTACCGGCGCTAAAATTGCTCCTGAAGAAACAGAAGGGATGAAAGGGGCAGAATGGCAAAAATCTGTTTTTGATTTTTACACTTTTGAAGGTTCATTGGCATTGCGTAATAAATTAAGGGACTGGGAAGGTGGCAAACTGGTAGTTCATATTACTGAGATGCCGATCAAATGCCCTGTAGCTCCTTTGGAATTTGCGTTTTTAGCCAATTCATTTTTCAAGCATAAACACATGCGTGATAAAGTGGAAATCACTTATGTAACCCCGTTAAGCGGTGCATTTACCAAACCAAAATCTACTGAGGCGCTTGAGCACTTGCTTGATGAAAAAAATATCAAAATAGAAAGTGACTTTGCAATAGAACGGGTAGATAATGAAAAGAAAGAAATTGTAGATTACGGAGGCAAAACAATTCCGTTTGATTTATTGGTAACTGTACCAACCAATAAAGGAGATGAATTAATTCAAAGATCCGGCATGGGCGACGATTTAAATTATGTGCCCGCTCATAAAGCCACTCTTCAGTCCAGAGATTACAAAAACATTTTTGTATTAGGCGATGCAAGCAATATACCGGCATCCAAAGCAGGCTCAGTTGCCCACTTTGAAGCAGAGATATTAACGGATAATATACTGCTCTTTATAAAAGGAGAACCTTTGAAGGAAGAATTTGACGGACACGCTAATTGCTTTATCGAAACTGGAAACGGAAAAGCATTGCTGATCGATTTTAATTATACACACGAACCTGTAGAAGGAAGTTTTCCGTTTCCGGGCATAGGGCCACTTAGATTGTTGAAAGAAAGCAGGATGAACCATATGGGTAAGTTGGCCTTCCGGTGGATTTACTGGAATGTGTTACTAAAAGGAACACATATACCATTTGTATCAGCCACCATGTCAGATAGTGGAAAACATTACGAATAAATTATTCAATCATTAAATTAAAATAAATAAAACATGGAAACAACGATAGGCGGTAAATCCATTACCGTAAACGAAGAAGGCTACTTAACCGATTTTAGCCAATGGGATGAAAAAGTAGGAGAAGCATTAGCTGCTGAAGCCAAAATTACCTTAACCCCAAGACATTGGGAAGTAATAAAATATCTGCAAAAAGTATATAAAAACCAGGTAGCGCTTAGCATCCGGCATATTGGGAAAAGTGGTGTAGTGGACATTAAGGAACTTTACCAATTATTCCCTACTGCGCCATTAAAAACCGCAACAAAAATTTCCGGCATACCTAAGCCAACTAGTTGTATTTAATAAAAATAAAATAAATTTTGTCAATCATGAATGAGAATAATGGAGAAATTAGAAAGATGATGTTCATCTTATCCAAAGGAACATTGGAAAATGTATATGCTGCTTTTGTAATGGCAAATGGCGCCCGTATGGAAGGCATTGAAGCAGAAATATTTTTTACTTTTTTTGGACTGGAAGCAATTCACAATAAGAAACTGGAGCACCTGCATACAGCAACCGTAGGCAATCCTGCCATGCACATGCCGACTATGTTGGGTGGATTACCAGGTATGGAAGCCTTCGCAACTTCTATGATGAAAAAAGAAATGGAAAAAATTGACATGCCTGATATACGTGAGTTTTTAGATATCCTGACTGCATCCGGAGTGAAATTATGGGCATGCAAGTTAGCTGTAGATATGTTTCATTACAATAAGGAAGATTTGTATGAAGGTGTGGAAGATATAATTACAATAGGAGATTTTTATAACAAAAGCAAAGGCGAAGGCGTACACATGCTGTTTATATAAAGCATCCAATTTAGTGTAGTTGTTTTTTGAGCGCAAGTGAATATATTGGCTGTTGCACATCTCTCAATCAGAAAGATGAATCTATGACCTACTTGTAAAATAAAGCAGCTATTCCAGAAAACTAAATAGATTTTTTTCAATCTCTTAAAAAAGTTTATTTGGATATCGAGTAGGAAGGTAGCGATTATTTCGCTACCTGTCCTCTCACACCACCGTGCGTACCGTTCGGTACACGGCGGTTTGTTAGAAAAGTTTTAACTGATGTTCCGTTTTCCAATAGTAATAGTTAGTAAACCCTATGTATTTGAGCCGCGTAAAATATTCGTTGTTTAACGCTCGACACAATATCGGGCTGTGTGCTATCCGGCAGTAGCCTTTACGGCTGTTGCTCCACTCGTATGCCTTTTGCTTTCGGATACCCAACTTTATTAAATGTATCCGTTTGGTCTTTGGCTTTTTCCATTGTTTCCAAATGCCTATCCGTAATCTTGTCCTCACTAATTCATCTAATTCCTGCATCTTGCTTTTGCCTTTGGCTATTGCAAAATAGTTAACCCATTCCCGGATGACTGCTTCCATTTTCTTAATCTTTTCTTTGGCCGGTGCAGGGTCGTTACGTTTCGTCTTCTCCTTCATCTTCTTCCTGATTCTATCTAAAGATTTAGGAGCGATTCGTACCTGCCATCCTTCCTTGCCTCTGTAAAAGGAAAATCCTAAAAGCGTGCTATCCTGTGGGCGGCTCACCTTGCTTTTCGTACGATTTACCTTCAATTTCAGTTTCTTCTCTATGTAGTCTGTGATGCTTTCCATTACCCTTTGGGCAGATTTTTCACTCTTTACATAAATGCTGCAATCGTCGGCATACCTCACAAACCGGTGGCCTCTGGCAAGTAGCTCCTTATCCAATTCGTCTAAAACAATGTTGGATAATAGCGGACTTAGCGGACTGCCCTGTTGTAGTTTATCAAAATTCATTTATAACAAAACTTCCTCTTCATTATAATACCGTTGGTATTTTAGCGTTATTATACTTACACTCCAAGTATAGTATGAATAAACTAATATTAATCTTCATTTCCATATTATCTGTATCTTCTTTTCTTAAGGCGCAAACAACTGTTTCGTCCGATGAATTGTTTAAAAATGCAAGGGATGCCGCCTTTGAAGATAAAAATTATGATAAGGCAAAGCAGCTTGCTTTCCAGGCACTGGAAATATCGCCAACTTATGCTGACATAGATATCTTTTTAGGCAGGGTGTATACCTGGAATAAAGAATATGATAGCGCCCGTTTTCATTTTACGAAAGTTCTTAACGCTAATCCGGCCAACGAAGATGCGAGTATTGCATATGCTGATTTGGAGTACTGGGATGACCATTATGAGAAGTCGCTGGATATTTGCAATAAGGCTTTGGCTGTTTATCCTGCATCAGAAGAACTTTTGCTTAGGAAGGCTAAGAATTTAAATGCCCTGAAAAAGTACAGGGAAGCCAGCCTGGTTACCAGCCAGCTTTTAAAAACAAATGAGCACAATACAGCAGCATTGGCATTAGCAGCATCGGTTAAAGATGGTGCTGCTATAAATAAAATAAGCATCAATTATGAGAATTCATCCTTTGATAAACAATTTGACAAGTCATGGCATTTGGGAAGTATTTCTTATGGCCGCCAGACGAAGTTAGGATCAGTAATCGCCAGGATGAATTATGCCAATCGCTTTGGCAGCAATGGTTTGCAGGGAGAGGTGGATGCTTATCCACGCATAAGTAAAACTTTTTATAGTTATGTAAATTTTGGTTATTCCGGCAATGTAGGCGTTTTTCCCAATTACAGAGCGGGCTTTTCTTTATATGCTAATTTACCAAAAAGCTTTGAAGCTGAATTAGGCTTACGGTATCTTTATTTTTCGGATGCTACTACTATTTATACCGCTTCTGTGGGCAAATACTATAAGAATTTTTTGTTTACGGCCCGCACTTACCTTACTCCTTCAATTGGAACGGTTTCTCAATCGTATAGTATTGATGCACGTTATTACCTAAAAGGTGCAGATGATTATATTGGACTTACCATGGGTACAGGTATTTCTCCGGATGATAACAACCAGAACATTCAATTTAGCAACAAACAGAATAAGCTTTCTTCCAGAAAAATTTCCGCCAGTTTCGATCATACTTTTTTAAAGTGGAATGTTATTTCCATCAGTGCAGGTTTAATTAACCAGGAGTATCAACCTTCTGTAAAAGGAAACCAGTTTAATGTGTCTTTAGGGGTAAGCCACCGGTTTTAAAATAATCTTATTTGTATCTGGGAAAAATACTCCCTTGCAATCTTAGATTGCAGCGGTTGTTAAGAGTGTATTTTTTGTATTTGGGCTATTTGTTTGCACGAATCTTTTTGTTCAAATAATAAACTGCAACCATACAGAAAGGTCTGTATTTGTCTGTTGTCGTTGTTAACCATTTTATTTTTTCTTGCTGAAAAAATCTATTTCTCAAATTTTTATCAGCGTATTTTTTGCTTTCAACCTCAACTTTGTTTTGTACTTCCAAATAAACTTCTCTCCGTCCAGCTTTAAGTGTTTGCATATTTAAGTTTAGCACTTCGTTTAACTGTCGGTTTATTTCTTCGCTGTCTGTATAAATTTCTCCGTCAGCATCGTATTTAATAACTGTTTCACAATTTGAAATTGTTGAAGTTGGATTAAAGCTTAAATCCAAGTTTGCTTTTTTCGTATCACAAGTTTGAAGTCGTCTTGGTTGTCCTTCATTGCCTGTGCAAGCACCAAACAAATTTGAGTAAGTGAGTTGTAATTGCTCAAAGCGGTCTTGACATTGAAAATGTTCAACTTTCATTTCATAGCTTATTGTTCTGTCTCTTTCAACTTTCTCCGGAATTCTTTTCATACAATAACAGCAAATGTGTCCTTGCTCAAATAATAGATTTGCTCTCAAGTCATTCATCGCAGCGAAAGGCAAATTGTGATAGAAGGCAGGTTGATTTGCTCTATGCTGCACTAATGAAGCTGGCTCCTGAATTTTTGTTATCTGTTTCATTTGGCAGATTCTTCTAAGTAATCCAATTGTGTTTTTGCTCTGACAATAGCAGGGTCGTTATCACCTAAAAGTTCTGATAATTTTTTAAACTCTGCTTTTGCTTCTTCTGATTTTTCATCTTCAATAAGTTTGAAAAGTATGCTTAACGCTTTCGCTACTTTCTTGTTTCTCCCTTCAACTCCCATCATCTCATACAAGATTTGGCTGATGTCTTTGCCGTAATACTTCGGAGTAATTTCTACTATTTCTCCATCTTCCATTATCTGAACTTCTGACTTGTCAGGGTTTGCGTTACTCAACAACTGCGGTGAATGAGTTGTTACAAGAAACTGGCTCATTGTTGTTTCATTCTTCTCTGCAAACTGAATAAGATTTTCAATAAATATTCTTTGCCATGAAGGATGCAAATAGGTATCAGGTTCATCAAAAAGAAACAAGGTGTTTTCACTTGTAACCAATTCCATCAAACCTTTAATTGTGATTGCCTGTTGCTCTCCTTCGCTTAGTATTCCGAATGAACTTGGTTTTCCATCTTCCACTTTTACAAAAGAAAATTCTGCTCCGTTCCAAAGTCCATCAATGTAAAGTGCATTGAGAATTTTGAACAATGTTTTTTCTTCTACAAAGTGTTCTCTGATTTCAAAAAGTTTTTCCCTGGCAATGATTGTTACAATTAGACTTTCATTTTGAAATGCTTCAATGATAATGTTCCCTTTTCCTTTTATTGATTCAGGATTAGTCAAAGATTCAATTCCACCTTCATGTGCATCTAAAAAATTTAAAAAGGATTTCACTTCTCCTAAAGCTCCCCACCATTTGTCAATTTTCCCTCTTGCCCAAGTCGGCTTTTTTAATCTAAACTGAATACTTTGAACATCTTTTATTTTAGCTCTTTCGTTAAGAAAAACAGGAACATCACCATATTCATAAGATAAGAGTGCAATCAAAATTATATCAAACAATGCAGGCTCAAAATAGAAAAATGGTCTTGAAGGAGTTTTGTTTCCCTCACGATAATTTTTTGAAAGTAATTTATCATGTGGCTCACAAATGTTTTTCATTATTTCAGAAAGTCCCGAATAATAAATTACAATATTGCTTGGCAATATTTTTTCAAAACTGCCGAATCGTTTTTCTATCTCATCAACCTTTTCAATTTTGTCATTGCCTGAATAAACTTTGTAAGATAGTTTTTCCTCTTTTTTTGCAGCAGAGATTTCTACGGTAATGTATTCTGTTTTGGTTTCACTCGTAGTTGATGTTTCTTCAATAGTTTCTTCTAAGCGTAAATCGTAATTAATAGTAAAACCAAATTTTGATTTCTCTTTTAAGATTGCATCACTAAAAATCTGGGCTATCGTTTCAAGTATGCTTGACTTTCCAGAACCATTTATTCCAATGAGAATAGAAACATCTTTCTTGAAATTGATACTAAACTTTTTTAGCAATTTATAATCATCTATGTAAAGTGAATTTAGTTTCATATTAAATTATAAAAATGGATTGTTCAAATTTTTTCATTGCAAGAGATTGATTTTCCTCGGCATTGTTTAAAAATGCTTTTTGCTCGTCAACAATTTTATTTAGCCCATTTACAATTTTATTTTGAATTTCTAAAGAAGGAACTGGAAGCATTATTTGTTTTATCTCTTCGGAGTTGATATTTGCCTGTCCTAAAATTTGACGACTCATTAAGTCAATTTGCAATCGTCCAATTTGTGAATTCAAAATAAAATTTACATAGTAGGGGTTAATTTCTTTGTTAAACCTTAACCGAATTAGGTATGAAGCAAAAGTATATTCACCTTCTAAATCGAATACAGCAGTTTTGCCAACTAATTCTTTACTGTTCGTTCTATTAAAAAGTAAATCTCCTTTTTGTAAAAGAACTTTTTCTTTATTGAGCTTAGAAACTTCAAATTCATAATGCTTCAATTTTTTTAAATCAATTTTTCTATTTTGGATATTATTCATTCTCAAAACCACTGTTCCTTTGGAATCAACATTTGATTTTTCGGAAATACCATATTGCAAATAATCAATGACTTGTCCTAATGGAATAACTGGGAATATTGATTTTCTTAAACTTGAAAGCCCCCCTTGTTTTAAAATGTAATCAACTGACCATTTTGTAATTTCTTTATAAGTAAAAAAGTTTAATCCCTTTTTGATTTCAGTTTTTTCAATCTTGATTTCTAAAAGTTCGCAAATTCTATTTTCAATTTTACTTTCTAATTCATTTGCTTCCCTTTCTTGCTTTTCTGAAAGCTGAATTTGCTTATAGTATGCATCAACCAACTCTTTTTGTATACTGAGAGGTGGCAATGGAATTTCCAGCCCGCCTATAAATTCATAAGTAGCTTCATTCTTTATTCCATCAGCTTTGAGATACCCAATAAAATCTAAAAATGTTTTTGTTCTTAAAGTAAATACTAAATATTCGGGCAATACTTTTGAGGTATCAATTCTATATGGTTGATAATGGGTTGTACAAACCAAATCCTGAAGGTTGTTTATCGCAATTGCACCTTGATGAAAATTTATTTTTGAAACTAGTAAATCATTTTTGTAGAGCTTATACAAATCCATTTTTGTTTTATTCTCTTCTCTCAAATGGATTTCCCCTTCAGCAAAAGAAATCTTTTTTACCACTTTTACCTTTCCAGTAAAATCATGTAAGCGTATTTTCTCCTGTCGTGGATAAATAATTTCCTTAAGTTTTATCAATGGGAAAATTGATGCTATTCTGTGAGGGTTTATATAATAACTCACATACCATTTTGTTAGCTCCTTGAACTCTATGAAGTGAAGGTGTTTATATTGTGTAGGTGCTTCTATCATTTTCCGTAAATAGTTTCAGGTTCGCTAACTACATTATCTACTACCCAAGCCCTTGTAATTTCATCCTCATTATTGAAGGCGTAAATTGCTTTTGATTGCAGGTTATTCCACAACTTATTTTTCTTAGCATACCTTTTATATTCTACTGCGACTGCCTCTAATTCATTTTCGCATCTTGCTCCAGTGGATGTAATACCAGCTTTTTTAACTTCCACAATTGGAATTGGGTAATCAAATTTTTCTTTCACTAAAGCTTTTACTTCCTCAGTTTTCTGTTGCTCAATCAATTTCATAGCGGCAGCAAAAGTTGCTTTAGCAACTTTGAGTGCTGCTTTTAATTCACTTTCTCTGTCAACTAATTTTTCATACTCCTCTTTATTGAGTTGTACATTTCCTTTTTTTCTGCCTTTCAACACATTTATTTCTTTCAGCGTTTTAGCTGCTTTGCTGTATTTATCTTCTGCTGTCTGCGAAGTTTTCTTTTGTTCATCTTCCTGTGGCTTGTATTTTTTATCAACCTCTGCAATCGCTTCATCAGTAATTTTCTTGTAAAGAAATGCTTCTTTCTCTGTAAATTTTTTAAGAAAAAGTAAACTCGGCTTTACAGTTGCACCACTGGCAATAAATACATCTTGTGGAATAGAAGTGATGTTTATGATTTTGGCTTTGCCTTCTACAAACTCTCTCACCTTCTGTAAACTACTTGTATTCAAAACTCCTTCGGGTAAAACAATTCCCATTCTTCCACCTGGCTTTAGCAAGTGAATATTTCTTTCAATGAATAGCACTTCTGTTAATCCACTCATTTTACCAACTTCAAACAAATCAACAATCGGTTTTCCAATCCCACTTTTTCCATTGCTTTCGTTTGCCCATTGAATAAGTGGTTGGATTACTCTTGTTTCGTATTCATCTCCATAGCGTTCTTTATAAAGTTTTATTTTGCTTTCACTCGGAATATCCAAGTTAGAAACAAGCAAAGTTTTTTCTACTCTTGAACCGAAAGGAGGATTGGTAAATATTACATCAAACCTGCCGTCAAAAATTCCGTTCACATTCAATAAGCCATCGTGATGATGCACGCCTCCATGTCCGTCACCGTGCATAATCATATTCATCTTTGCTGTCCTTGCCATTCGTGGGTTTGCATCTGTTCCGAAAATGCAATCGTAACTAAGCGTTCTTAATCTTCCCTTTTCATTTTGCAGGTCTAATTCAAAATTGAGTTGATTAAAAAGATTATCAACCTTTCTAATTATTTCAGTTTGTTTTTTCTCGGTGAAGTTTTCAAAATCACAGGTGAAGTTTTCTTTCTTTATTTCCTCCTTTGCTTCCTGAACATCCTTTTCAATTTTCTCTCTTACATATTCAAATGCTTTGATTAAGAAACCACCGCTTCCGCAACAAGGGTCGCAAATCTTTTCTCCTTCTTGTGGGTCCAACACATCAACCATGTAATCTACAATTGTCCGTGGTGTGAAGAATTGTCCTAATTCTCCTCTGAATGTTTTGCCTAAGAATTCTTCAAATGCAATTCCTTTTATATCGTCTGAAGTGTCGGATAAATTGTATTTCTGCAACTCCTTCACGATTTCTAAGAAACTGTTCTCACGAATTTTCATAGTGTCATTCGTGTCAAAAATTTCATCGTCTTTGAAAATCTTTTTTGTTTCATCAAAGAAATGTTGATAGAAAGGTTTTGAGTTTTTGCCAGCTATTTTTTGGTATGAAACATTTAAGTTTTCAAACTCCTCTTTTGAAAACAGTGCCTTGGTTTTTGATTGTTCTCTTTCATAACGGATTTTCATAAAAAGAATTTTGCTTATTTCGTCAAATGCTGCCTCTGGAGAAAGTTTGTCGTTGTTACGAATAATGTTGTGGCATTTGGAAAGTAGTTTTGAAAAATCATCTCTAGTAAAAACTTTTGTTTGATTTAAGAGTTCTTGAATCTTCTTTTCATTATTTAGTTCGGATGCCTTTGGAATTGAAATAATTTCATCCAATTCATTCGGCATTAATTCTTCGTTCACTCTGAAAAACTTTGTGTTTTTCAGATTTGTAGTAACAAAGAATTTTGCTTTTGCCCATGAAGCATAATTAGCACCTTGATAATAATCTTCTTCGTGAATTGTGATATGTTCTGCCTTACACTCAATTACTATTATCGGTTTCTTGCTTTTGACTTTATCTTCTCTTGATTGCCAAATAACAATGTCTGCTCTTGCTTTACCTTGTCCTCTTTTAGAATTGTTGACTTTGACTTCTTGTTCCATTTGTTCCAATGAATATTCATACTCATTTACCAAAAAAACAATGAACTCTTGTCTAACTTTTTCTTCGGGTGTCAGAATTAAATCTTTGTTCTTTAACGGTGCAAAGATTTTGTTGCCAGATATTTTTACTTCAAGTTTCACTTCTTTTTTAGATTTTGAGTTTTGATAGATTTTCCTGCAACCTCCATCGCTTTAAAAGCAACATCTTCATCCTTCGCCAAATTGTGTAATTGGTCGGCTAACCAAAGTGTCAGCAATTCTTTTTCGTTTGTCTTTAGGATTTTAGCCATTCGGCTAACGATTTCCTTTTTGGCGGTTCTTTCCCCTCTTTCAATCTTACTAAGCAAGGGAGTGTCAATGTCAAGTTGCGAAGCAACTTGCCTTTGAAGCAAGTTCCCTTGCATTCTCAGGTTTTTTATTAGTTCTCCAAATTGGTTTGCCATTTCTTTTTTATTGACTTGTCAAATATTGGCAAATGTAGGAACAATTTCAAGAACTATTTAAAAGTGTTGCACTGCCCTTTTTGAGGGTCGACTAATTAATTATTTTGACTTTTCCTTGGGGTTGGTTTGTGCGTTGGCACTATCGCAAATAGATTTGCAGATAACCTACACTTATTATAAGCTAAAATAATTGAGTATATTTTTACCTGGTCAATAAACTATCCGGAAGCATAGTAGCACCCTTTACTACTCCCCCGTTCTTTTGTTTGAATCTTGCAAAAGCAGCTTTCAGCTTACTTTTTTCTTTATCATTATCGATCGGATCCAGGTACATTTTATCACTTATTTTATATAAGTCATCATTGTGAAGCATATATTCATCCATTATAAAATCAACAATGTCATTTTTAGTTTGCATCAAGGGATAAGCATGGGTATTTCTGAAATTGTGTGCAGTATCAAGGCCGGTTCCCATCCATGTTGCTTCTTTGGGAATTTTAAAATCATATTGATGATTGAGGAAAGACAATAATGATGGAGTAATATCAAAATGAGTAGATACCGCTTTAAAAGTTTGACTGCGGTTAAGCATCGGTGAATAAATAATTAATGGAACATGGTACCTGTCAATCTTGGTTGACATAGGAATTTCCGGCATTCTATGGTCGCCGGTAATGATGAAGATTGTATTACTGAAATCAGGATGATTTCTATAATTATTTATAAAATCCCGGATGGAATTATCCATGTATAAAATTGTAGCGTATTGATCTTTATAACGCCTGTCTTCTTCTTTCTGCGATTCAGTAAATTTGAGTTCCTGCATGCGCTGTTCGACCAGGTTAAGGTAATAATCTTGTTCATTAACAAGAAATGGGCTATGAGTTGATAATGTCATTACAACATTGCAGGTTGGTCCTTCCAAATTCTTATTTACCTCATTCAGTTTTGCTAGCACCTGGTCATCTCCATATCCCCATGTGAAGCCACTTGCGCTTTTTGGCATTTTTATGTAATTTGACGAAAAAGTTTTTTCGTCATAGACGTTGCCGCCATCCATCTTTACAAATTTGCTCATATTATCAAAACTTGCATCACCGCCATAAAAGAAGTTGCACTTGTATCCGTTTTCTTTCAAAATATTAAATAGCGATAGGCGGGCGGGCATTTGATCTCCTAATTCAAGATATCCGTTTTTGCCAAATGGAAGCGAGCCAAAAATGGATGGTAACATGGCAAAAGTTCTTCCACCTTCACTTAAAAAATTACTCCAGTAAAGGCTTTGATTCGATAGTGAATCTATGAAAGGCGTGAAGCTTCCGAGATAAGCATCTTTATTTGAAAAAGCTCTTCCTAAACCTTCCACAACAAGAAAAACAAAATTGGGTTTGGTTGTTTGCTTATTGAAAAAAGGAGAAAGTACATCACTTGAATCAACCGTATGCAAAAAAGGATAGTGTTTTTCATCTATATAATGAAAATCGTTAGGATCTGCGGCCTTACTTATATTTACAAGAACATCTTGTCGCTTGTTGCCGTATAAAGCCATGTAGCAATTACTATAAAAATAGAATGACTTGTTTAAAGCAATAGAATTGCTGAATTCCGGGCCAGGTTTCCATTTGTTGGTTATGGAAGCTATTGAACCTAAAGCGGCCAATGCAAATAAACCCAGGAGTGAAAAAGAAAACAAGGAATTAAATTTCAACTTTTTTGGAATGATAATAAACAACATGATTACAAAAGCAAGCATTCCTATGGCGCTAAAAATAAAAGTCATTGAAACTCCCGCTGCACCTACAGTCTGTTTGATGTCAGCAAGGGAATATCCGAGCAGGTCTGCACCTAATGGCACAAGGGTTTCCAGAAAATATTCGGCTAATGCTGCATGTACAATAATCAACAATAATGAAAAAGTAATAAAGAAGAATCGGGCCATCTTTTTATTCAAAAGGAATAACAATATAAAAATGACTACGGGTACAATGGCAATATTAAAACTGAATGAAATATCGTTAATGATACCGAATTTTATGACATCAATAAAATCCTGAGGCACTCCAAAATGTTGCGTATCGCGTATGAACTCATAAACCTTTATGACCAACATGGAAACTAAAAGAATAACACTATAGGTAGCAGCTTCTCTTACCCCCTGCAATAACCTGGATTGCTTCTTCGGAATAATGGAATCATTTAAAATATCTCCCGTTGAAATAGCATTTTGTTGATTAGGATTTAGTCCTTGCCTTGTCATTTCTCCCCAGCTATGATTCTTTCTTAAATGGTCAATATTGCCTAATAATGCAGACCAAACTACAAAAGGATGAAAGATGAAAGGCTCCATAAAAGCCGTAATAATTAATTTAAAAATATCTTTTTTATCCTTGTATTGATTATAGGTGAGCACCTCCATCATTATGGCGAATATTGAAAATAAAAATCCAAATAAAAGAATACATCCCAATAAAATGAAGAACGTAGACCATTGTACTAATCCGAGAAATGCGAAAACGATAAAGACACATATTCCAACGAATTCAATAATAGGAGCAAGAAATTCAAAGAAAAACCAATAAGGATAACTCACCATCCCCAACACACCGTATCGCGGATTAAAAAACATGATCTTATGCATCCGCAATGTTTCGATGGTGCCTCTTGTCCACCGGTTCCTTTGTCTTCCCAGTATTTTATATGAGGCGGGAGCCTCTGTCCAGCATAAGGGATCAGGAATGTAAGTTATTTTATAAGGTAATTTATTCTCCTCCATATACCGTCGCATTCTTACGATCAGCTCCATATCTTCACCAACTGTATCTACACTATAACCTCCGCATTTTATTACTATTTCTTTATCAAAAGCCCCAAATGCCCCGGAGATGAGCAATAAACCATTTAACCTGCTCCATGCCATCCGACCTAATAAAAAGGAACGGATATATTCCAGAGTCTGCGTCCTGGGCAAAAACTTTTTTGGCAAATTAATTTCCACCAATCTTCCATTTTCTATTTTGCAATCATTGGCAATCCTAATCACACCGCCCGAAGCAATTACCCTTACTTTGGTTTCTTCTAAAAACGGTTTTATCATTTTAAGCAAGGCATCCTGTTCCAATATGCAATCCACATCCACGCATACAAAATAGCCGTAACGTGCCAGGTTGATACCAACATTTAAAGCATCTGCTTTGCCACCGTTTTCTTTATCAACTACAATTAATTTATTAAAAACCTGGTTATTACTTTTATAAACTCCTCTTACTTTTTTTGTAGGTATTTGTTCGTTTATAAAAATATTGGTCTTATAAAGATCATAAGCTTCAATAAGTTTTTGGAGTGAATCATCTTTGCTGCCATCATTAACAATAATCAATTCAAGTGTGTTGTAATGTATAGACAACATGGATCTTACATTTTCAACAATATTGGCGGCTTCGTTATAGGCAGGAGCTACAATACTTATTCCCGGAAGATGTTCCGACGCAGCCAGTACCCTGAAATCAGCAAAGCTGTTCCTGCGCAAATATTTTCTTATTTCGCCCGTAGAATAAATACCTATAAAAATATAAAAGGATAATAATACCAATGAATATACAAGAATACCATAGGTGAAGAAATGAAATATGAAATTTTGAATGGTCATGCTGCACGTTCGTTCTCAATTTGAAGAAAAATAGCATTCCACGGATATTCATCAGCGAATAAATGTGTTTGAAAAAATGAGGCACCCAAAGGATGAATACATGCCAAAGTTTTTGCCGCAGCTACTTTAATATTATCATCAACATTGTGCAATTGTTTCAATAAAAATGGAATTTGCCTTTCTGTACCAATTTCTTTTAAGATCGAGAGAATGGCCAGTTTGATTATTTTATTTCCAAATGAATAATGAGCGGTTATCTGATCAGCGGTATCTTCCCGTGGCATTTTTTTCAAATACTCCAATGCGTTTAATTTGATCTGCAGGCTGGGGTTTTGTAAACAGTGAATCACCTGATCATAAACATCAAAACAATTATAGAAAGTTGCCAGTTTTAATGAAAATATGATGATAGATTCATTGGGAGACTCCATCCATTTTTTAATACCATCAAGTTTACAGTAAGTTACATCCTGCAGGTTATTTAACAATTGTATTTGTTGCCATTGGCTTATAGGGTATGCGGTTACATTAAGAAAACGGAACCCTTTAAATCCGTAAAAGTGCACCAAAGCGCATTGCGCCTCATTACGCACCAGTTCATTCGTATTATTGGTGAGTCTAAAAATTTCTTTTACATATTTCACCTGCTCCATCATCGCCAACTCCTGAATTCCTTTTGCCTTAATATGCCACTTTTTTCTATGTAGTTTCTTAAAAGAATCTTTATCGAGGTCCAAAATTCCGTATAATTTTTTAAGGTTCCCGGTGGTAGTGCCCGAAAAGTTTTTCATGGCATGTATCACTTCATCAATTAAATATTGCCTGAACCTTGGATTGTGCAAAAGCTTCTTATTGTCAAAAGTTATAGTTAACGGCTCCTTCTCATCAGCTTCATAAAATATTGCCTGGCTTATAATGCTGGCTATATCTTCCTGCCACAATTTTTTCTTGAATTCAACTCTTCTTTTATAAATAGCAACGCCGATTATAAAAGTAAATACCAACAACAGCAGCAATAGAAATATATAGATTAATCCGATAAAATCATTAGAATTTATTTGTAAAAAAATAGGATTAAAGTAACTGTGCATTTTTATAGTATTCTATCAGGTTTTCTATTATAAGGTTGATGTTTCAGGAATATACCTTTTCACTCTCATTGATAATTCATTTGGACTAAAGGGTTTGGTGATATAATCATCAGCACCTAATTGAAATGCTTCCAGCACTACATTTTCCTGCCCCATGGCCGACAGTACAATCACCGGAATCCTTTTACCAGCCTTCCTTTTTACTGCTTCAATAATTTCAAGGCCCGATGCGAATGGCATCATAATATCCGTAATGATTAAGTCCGGAGATACTTCTTCAATTTTCTTAATGGCCTCTCTCCCATCCTGGCAAATGATAACATGGTGACCGTCCTTCTTTAACCGGAGTTCAATCGTTTTCAACATAATCATTTCATCTTCTGCTACTAATATTGTCATGGTATTTATTTTATTTTTTTATACAGCTATTCGTAATGCTTCCTTAGTTTTTCCTAAATGTTCCTGTAATGGAATTTCTATTTTTTTATAAGCTTCATTTGCCTGCTCAGCCAGCCTGTCAAGTTCATTATTCTTTTCAGCTTTTGCACACTCTTCTATTTTTACCAATACATTTAAAAGCTCATTTGCTCTAAAAAGGCCGGTACTGCTTTTTAATTTGTGCGCTATTTTATAAATAGTATCAAATTGATCAGAAGCGCATGCTTTTTGCAATTCATTCAATTCAGTTGGAGTATTATTCAGAAAAATAGTGAGTATTTCAGACAGGTATTCATTGTCATCCATTTCTTCCAGCATGCTTAAATCAAACAGGTTATTATTAACGGGTTTATCTGCATGATGAATTTTGTTATTAACGGATTTATTATCCAAAAGGAGGCTTATCCGCTCGTATAAAAATGAAAAATCAAAAGGCTTTGTAAGATAATCGTTCATACCAATTTCGATACATTTCGCTTTTTCGCCTTTTAAGGCAGAAGCCGTCATGGCCATAATAGGAATAGAAAGATTCAGTACATTTCTTATATACTTTGTAGCTGCGTAGCCATCCATTTCGGGCATCTGCAAATCCATAATGATTATATCGTAATCTTTACTTTTTTTAAGATAGCCAATCGCCTCCAATCCATTATTGGCAATATCCACAACCCCTCCTGCTTTTTGCAATACACGCCTTATCACCTTTTGGTTTACTTCATTGTCTTCTGCAACAAGAAATTTTTTACCCTCTAAAAATTCATGATAATTTTTTAAATCCTTACTCCTGAAAAATAATTGATTATTGGTTTTACTATAATTATAAGGGATAGAAAAATGAAAAGTAGTACCGATATTAATTTTACTTTCAACGGAAATATTACCATGTTGTATTTCTAATAATTGCTTTGTAATAGCGAGCCCTAATCCTGAGCCTCCATACTTGCGTGAAGTTTCAACGCTGGCCTGTGTAAAGCTTTCAAATATCTCATTGATCTTATCAGTTTCAATTCCTATTCCTGTATCGGCTATTGTAAAATGCAAAACTATTTCAGCATCAGACTTCTTTTGTATCGAAATATTGATATCAATGCCACCAGTATGGGTAAATTTTATCGCATTACCTACAAGATTTACCAGGATTTGATTAAGCCGGTATGGGTCGCCATTTAAGGTATTAGGAACATCCTGTTCTACGTGAAGGCGCAATGTTAATCCTTTTTCATTTGCCCTGTGCTTAAATATGGCTTTAATATTTTCAACTACTTCATTTAGTTTGAAATCAATTTTTTCGATTGTTAATTTGCCGGCTTTTATTTTAGAAAAATCGAGTATATCATTAATGATCACTACCAAATTATCCGTAGAACGTTTTATTGTCTTGGCAAAATCATTTTGCTCATCGGTTAACTTAGTTTCCAATAAAAGATCCGTCATTCCCTGTATGCCATTCATCGGTGTCCTGATCTCATGGCTCATATTGGCCAAAAATTGTTCCTGCAATCTCTTGGCATCCTCTGCTATTTGTTTGGCTTCAATGAGTTCCTCCCGTTGTCTTACTCTATCTGTTATATCTGTACCAATACCGCTGATGCCATAAATCTTATTTTGTGCATTAATCAAAGGAAATTTCACTACAAGAATGGTATGTTTACCATCAGGCATTTCTATTATTTCATCAAGTTCTGCCGGTTTGCCGGTTCTTATTACCTGTTCGTCAGTATCTTTATAACGCTGTGCCTGAGCGGGATTGGCAAAATCAAAATCTGTTTTCCCGATTACGTTGTGATCGCTTACATTCAATACCTCTTTAAATTTTTTATTGGTCAAAAGGTATTTTCCATCAAGGTCTTTTATATAAATTAATGAAGTGGCATTATCAAGAATGGATTGCAGGCGCTCCTGGTTTTGAACCAACTCTACTTCGTATTTTCTCACCACTTCTTCCATTTCCTTTTTTTCAGAAATATCTTTTATGATGCATTGAAACCCAACAGGCCAATGATTTTCCAAAATTAACACAGCAGATTGTTCTACCCATTTTAAATCCCCATATTTTGTACGGATACAAAATTCAAGCAATGTTTCTTCTATATTATCCCTTATTTGATTCTTATATTTTTCTTTCACTATTCCCAACCATTCTATATCAATAATATTAGAATAATTCATACCAATTAATTCGTTCAGGTGATAACCCGTTAACTGAAATGCTTTGCTGCTGGCAAATGTGATAAAACCATCCAACGAAGTGGTGTACATAACAATTCCTGCATTTTCTATAAGGTTTCGGTATTTTAGTTCATTGGCAGCAAGGTCAATCTTTGCGATTTTGCCAGATTTTCTATCCTTATCAAGCTTGTATAATAATGTGAAAATTACGATGAATGCAAGGATTCCCCCGGTAATTGCAATTGCAGTGTTATCATTGTTCGCTTTTTTGTTTTGGTATATTAAAATGATAAATAATAGCAAAAAGAGAAAATTAAATGACATTACATAGAGGATACTATTTTGCAGATTGGATACTTTGCGAAGCAAAAAGTTTTTCATATAGGATGTATAGTTCAGACTTTGAAACTAATTATTGGAAATTATATTATTTGGTAAACGCTGGAATGATCTAAATATTGGATGCGTGAGCTATATTATTTTATAGTGATTAAATATAAAATTTCAGCAATGTTGTTCGTTGGTCGCCAACACTTTCAAAGTGCCGTTTTATTTCCACAAAAATAAACTCCATTGCTTGTTTTAGAATTACCGGGCTTTTTGAATCCCCACACCATCAACTTCATCGCCGGAAAAAAATCATGGTTTTTAAGAATAAATTTTTAATAGAAGAAATAAAATTAACAAGGATGCTTGTAAGCAGGTACAAAACTTAATTGATGACAAATGTGTGATAGTTATTGATTCATTTTACACGGGTTAATAAAAAAAGATAAGAGTACTATAAAATACAAGAACTACCCATTATATTTATGCATTCATTAAAAACTAAAACCCAAACTTATGTCTATTTTTAAACGGCTATCCAATGGATGGCAAATTACAATGAACAGTTTTAAGGTTTTAAAAGAGAATCGACAGCTTATCATTTTCCCCATCTTATCGGGCTTATCAATGCTGATGTTATTAAGCTCTTTTGTTGTAGTGATTCTGGCAGGCGTCGGCTGGAATGTTGATAATATACGCAGGCCCAATACGCTGGAAAATTATGCATGGATCTTTCTCTATTACTTCATTAACTATTTTATTGTAGTCTACTTTAATACTGCGCTAATACATTGCACAACTTTGTATTTCAAAGGCGAAAAAGCTACCATTCGCGATGGCCTTGATTTTAGTAACAGCCGCATCGGCGCTATTTTTTCATGGGCATTGTTTGCAGGTACCATAGGCGCTGTGCTCCGGATTATCCAGGAAAATCTTGGCTCTGTGGGTAAAATAATAACCGGACTTATTGGAGTAGTTTGGAGCATTGCTACCTTTTTTGTAGTTCCGGTGATTGCTTATGAAAAGCTTGGCCCTATTGGTGCTTTCAAGCGATCAGCGCAAATAATGAAAGAGAAGTGGGGTGAAAGCCTTGCATCTACTTTTAGTTTCGGATTGGTACAATTGGTTGGTATTATCATTGTGGCTGTACCCTCTTTTATAATAGGTGCCCTTATCCATCCTTTTGCAGGAATAGCGTTATTTGTTCTGGGTTTATTATTACTTTTCGCAATCATAAGCGCTACTCAATCCATATTTGTAAGCGCCGTTTATCACAACATTAATGGTGATCCTATAGAGAATTACAATCAACAGTATGTTGATAATCTTTTTAAGCATAAATAATAAATGATAAATAGCAGTAGATGATTTATTTGACCCGGAATATTCCGGGTCATTTTTTTTATAAGAAACAGTTTAGGAAAAAATAATTCAGACCTTTAAAAATACCGGGTGATATTATTTATTATCTTTCTGGCATAAAAACAAATATTTACCATGATAAAAATTGTAGGTTCCCGAAACATTTTTGTTGCCTTTATTATATTGTTGCTGCCAATGCTTGTGCAGGCACAGGTAATAGAAACCAATACAAAAAGCAATTCAGTTGATTATGATAAATTAGCAAAGATTGATGGTTTGGTAAATGATTATATTGCTAAAAACTGGTTGACAGGCGCTGTGACTATTGTAATAAAAGATAACCAGGTGGTTCAATATAAAGGTTATGGATATGCAGATGTGGCATCAAAAAAACCAATGAAAAATGATGCTATCTTCCGCATCATGTCGCAAACAAAAGCCATCACCAGTGTAGGCATTATGATATTATACGAACAGGGAAAATTGTTGCTGGACGAACCCATTTCAGACTTTATTCCAGAGTTTAAACATCCTGTAGTACTGGATAAATTCAATGATGCAGATACCACTTATACTACGGTTCCTGCAAATAGAGAGATCACTTTCCGCGATCTGCTTACGCATACCTCCGGCCTTGATTATACCGATATCGGAAGTTCAAAAGTGCAGGCTATTTATACAAAAAATCATATTCCCTCGGGGCTTGGTTATTTTGATGCAAGCCTGCTTGAAAGAATGAAAGCGCTTGGCAAACTTCCCCTCTCCTTTCAGCCGGGAGAAAAATGGCAATACGGCTTAAATGCTGATCTGCTGGGATGTTTAATAGAAGTGATCACCGGAAAGAATTTGGAAGATTTTTTAGCGGAAAATATTTTTGAACCGCTTGGTATGAAAGATACTTATTTCAATGTACCTGCATCAAAAGCAGGCAGGCTTGCCTCAGTTTATACAGAAGATTCTTTGCACCATATCATTAAATGGAGCCATGAGTTTCGACATATAGATCCTGATTATCCTGTAATGAAAAAACATTATTTTTCCGGAGGAGCCGGACTTAGTTCCACTGCTTTTGATTATGCAGTTTTTATGCAGATGCTATTGAATGGCGGTACTTATAATGGTCATCGCATCTTGTCAAAAAGATCAGTAGAAATGATGACCAGCGGTCAACTCAATCCCGGTGTTTTTGGCGATGATAATTTTGGGTTGGGATTTGAAATTACTTCAAAAAAGTCTGCTGCAAAAGGTCCACGATATGAAGGGTCTTATTCATGGGGAGGCTACTATGGCACTACTTACTGGGCCGATCCTAAAGCGCATCTCGTATGTCTTTTTATGACACAACAAACCCCTAACAGCCATGGTGACGTAGAAAGAAAATTTGAGTCGTTGGTTTATTCAAGCCTTAAATAATTTTATTTTTTTCTAATCCCGCTTATTACTTATAATACAACTAAAGTGCAGTTGCGTTATCCCAGACGCCTGTGCAATGGCGTAAATAAAGCCATAATTATAATATGATTTTCTTCCAGTGGCTATGCCTGTATTTTCGAATACAACACTTTTAAAAACACTTTCACTATTATATTGATCCAACAATTATTTTGCTAATGGCAAATATACTTTTAGGTGATGATGATCATTGTTTCCATTTTCATAATCTAATAATTTGCAATTGGTTTATTCGAAATATATTGATTTTATAAAGGAGATAAATAGCTGTTCAAAATGATAAAATTTATAATCATGGATACAACTATTAATCATTAAACACTAAATATTATGAAACACGTCTATTCCTGATTGTGGCTGCAGGTTTATTTTTTTCAGTCACCATTGTTAATGCCCAGTTTCCAAATCCCGCTAAAGTCGCTGAACGGGGATTAAAAGGAATAATTAAAAAGAAAGACACACCCGAACCTCAGAAGAAGCCGGCAGAGGTGAATAAAGCAGCAAAGGCAGATTCTGAAAAAGCAACCAATGCTCCAGGTAAGGAGCAAGCGGAATTGCAGGCTTATTCCAAATATGATTTTGTACCAGGCGATAAAGTGATTTTCTTTGAAGATTTCAGCCAGGATGCTGTGGGTGATTTTCCTGCTTTATGGACAACTGATGTAGCTGGAGAAGTAAATAAACTGAATAT
>DATCMY010000055.1:0-4924 GCA_036565505.1 Hanamia sp. | reverse complement strand
GCATCCAGGGCAAGATCGGTATTGTCTGAAGTAACTTTATGAATAAAAAGGGTATCCTCACCGCTTTTTGTAAAAAGGTTCTCTAGAAATTTTGCAAACAAATTAAGGAATGGAAAAAATAATATGATGCCAATTACATTGATCAGGGTTTGAAAAAAAGCCAATGCCAGTAAACTATTTTTAACACCTAATATACCAGTGATAAAATAATTTACAGGTTGCAGAAATATCAACATCAACATAGAGGTAATAACATTGAATAGGAAATTTCCAAAAGCAACTCTTTTTTGAGCAGCAATCCCATTTACCGATGCTAAAAGAAATTTTAAAGTTGTACCAATTTCGGAACCGAGTACCATGGCTGTTGCAGCATACAAACTAATTGCATTTGCATACAATGCACTTAATAAAATTACTATAGTAGCTGAACTGGATTGAATTAAAGAAGTAATCAGTAAGCCAATCAATAGAAATATCACTGCAGGATAATTACTAAAATCCCTGAGATCAATTTTCTGTACAAGTTCCATCATTCCGGTCTTCATAAAATCCAGTCCCAAAAACAAAAATCCAATTCCAAATAGAAATTTACTCCAATGATGCCACTGGTTTTTTTGATTAAAAAACATGGTAGCAATGCCCGCAATGCCCGTAATTGCAAATGCAATTTCTTCGATATTAAATTTAAAACCTGCTGTTGCAAAAAACCAGCTATCAACTGTGGTACCAAGGTTATCTCCGAGAATTATAGCCAGGGCTTTTTGCATTGTTAGTACATCTGCACCAACAAATGCTAAAACCATCATATTTACAACAGAACTACTTTGTAAAACACCTGTAACTAAAGTACCTCCGGCTATCGCTTTTAGATTATTTGAAGTCTGCCGTTTTAAAAATAACTTAAATGGCCGGCCGGCAACTTTGTGTAATGATTCTTGAATGAAATTCATTCCGAGTAAAAAAATTGCAACCCCGGTGAGTAGTTTCCATATATAAAGCGAATAATTCATATTTGGAATGTACCTATAATTTATAACATTGGATCTCTATTAATTATTTTACTACGCCATGTTGAATAAATAGCTCATATAACTTTATAAGAATAAAAACAATAAAGTTTTTTACATAAGGAAAGCCAACTATTGTAAACAAGGCAGTGATAAACCAAACCAAAAGTCTATCAGTTTTTAATTTATTTAGAAAATGCTTTGTAACCTCCATTACAGTTGTGTATATATAACAAAACTATTTATAAAGCAAAGCACCTACAATGATTTTGGTCATTAAAAAACATGATTTCATTTTAAGCCGGATATAATCTTCTTATTACTTTTTTTTAAAAGAACATATTTAAATTGTTTAATGAATATCTTCGTCAGGATTGAATATTACCATTGCTGCAGTTTATATAACCAGCTAAATTTGAGAAAATAAAGGGAGAAAAATTTACCGGAGAAGTAACTTATGTCATCTGACAAAAAAATAAATAGCTATTATACTACACGTAATAAAGTAAAGCTTATTCGGGCAGGTAACGAATATTTTACGCAATTACTGCTACTTATAAATTCTGCACAACATTCCATTCATTTACAAATCTATATTTACCATGATGATGAAACCGGTCTGATGATTGGCGAGGCGATGATGCATGCAGCTAAAAGAAATGTACAGGTATATTTTATTGCAGACGGCTATGCTTCCAGGGGAATGTCGAAATCATTTATTGCGCAATTACAAAATGCAGGGATTCATTTTAAATATTTTGAACCATTTTTTAAAAGCAAACACTTTTATTTTGGCCGCAGGCTCCATCGTAAAGTGTTTGTTGCGGATGGGAAGCATGCCCTGGTTGGGGGGATGAATATTACGAACCGTTACAAGGATATGCCAGGTACTCCTGCGTGGCTGGATTTCGCAATTTACGTGCAGGGAGAAGCGGCGGTTCAATTGTTTCAGATTTGCACCGATATGTGGAAATCGAATAAACCACCAATCATTCAGCTACCAAATGATATAGAAGATTTTTTACAAAAAATTCCACAAACAGAATATTGCTCTGTTCGTGTACGCCGCAACGACTGGATAAAAAATAAAAACGAAATATGGAGAAGCTATTTTGAATTATTCAATCATGCAGACAAATCTATTATTATTATGTGCAGCTATTTTTTGCCTGGGATGGAATTGCTGAAACGGCTGAGCAAAGCTGCCAAACTTGGTGTACAAATAAAAATAATCCTGGCTGGCCCATCTGATGTAATGATAGCTAAATATGCTGAACGATACCTTTATAACCGGCTGCTGAAAAATGATATTGCAATATATGAATACCAACCCAATGTGCTTCATGCAAAATTGGCAATTACTGATGGGCATTGGGTTACACTTGGTTCTTACAATATAAATAATATCAGCGCACTGGCAAGTATTGAAGTAAACCTGGATGTAAGAAATAAAGTATTTGCAAATAAAATTCAGCAGCAAATGGAAGAGATAATTGAACAGGATTGCATTAGCATTGCACCTGAAAATTATAAACTTACCTCAGGCTTTTTTGTGCGGTTGCGGCAAAAAATTTCTTATTACTTTATAAAGATTGCCATTAATTTATTTAGAATTCGTTTTAAGCGGCAAATAAAGGAGAGGTAGCAGGCAGCTTGCAATGCTAATGTATAAATAATTAAAAATTATTGTCTGCATTGATCAAACAATATTAGTTGCCCATAATTTTCTTAAATAACGACTTGATAATTTCCCAATTCCATTTTGCAAAACGTCCCCGCTGTACTACCAATCTATTGTCGGCCGAATGTTGAAGAAAATAATGGAACACAAATTTTTCTTCTGGATCGAGCCATCCAATAATTTGACCAAATCGCAGATCATTAAACACCAATGTATCATTCCATTTTTCAGCAGTATAAAATCCTTTTGAAAAACGAATTAATTTTTGCAGGTCTTCATGATTATGTACCGGAGCAAGCAATGAATCATTGCGGGGAAAAAATTTAAAATCAATTTCTTTTTTAGTATCAAATAATGAGCGGAAACCAACATAGAAGCCAGTATCATTAGCCATTACTACATACCACAACCAATTATTAAGCGCTGTAGGTGTAGTAAAGTATTTTGTGTAATGAATTTTTTGATGCACAGCAATTTGTTTTACATCGCTGTCAATCTTTATTTTATTTGTAATACAGTAACAGAGGTATAGAGTACTTATAATAATTGCAAACTGCCACCAAAATTTTCTTTTATTATTTCTTCGCTTTAGAAATAATAATGCAACAAATGCAATACCCGGCCATACTGAAAAAAAGGGATCAGCAACATAAATGGTATTAAAGGAAATACGGTAATGACTAAAAGGTTCAAACCAGCCTACGCCATAATTATTAAATGCATCAATAAAAATATGTATGAAGATCTGCAGCGCAAAAAATAACATCCACCTTCTGATGGAAATATTATGCGGCCGGTGCCACCGTTGTGCTAACAAAGAAAGAAAAGGAGTAACTATCAAAATAAATATAATGGAATGTGTAAAGCCCCGATGAGCCAATAAATTTTCTGCCGGACTCATCCAGAAAGCGGCTACAAAATCAATATCAGGAACACTTTGAGCAAGGGCGCCCCATAGCATAGCTTTTTTACCAATGACTCTTCCAAAAAAAGCCTCACCGATGCATGCACCAAGGGCTATGTGAGTAAGTGAATCCATACTAATATATTGTTATTTTATTCTCATTAATCTGCGAGGTAATAAATTTAAGAGAATTGCTGATGATTTTCTCAGTATGCGAATTCACCAATGTAAATCCCTTAGTCTCTAACTTTCGATTTAAAGTTTTTAAATAGAAATATGGTCGGCAGGATTTAATAGTTTTTTACCATTATTTTTTTTGTAATGATCCTGGTGGTGCTTAATAAATTTTTCACTCTGCACAAACATACCACTACTACCGCAGCAGGGATCAAACACTCTGCCTTCATAAGGCTCCAACATTTCAACTAGTAAAATTTCACCACACTTGCAGGTGTATAGAATTGTCCGCCTTTCTTTTCTTAAGCCAAAGCAAACTCACCAAGAAAGTATTCAAACACTCTACCCAATAAATCTTTGCTCTGTGCTTCTTTAACAAACCGGCAAGTCAGTATTTATTCTAAGCCGTTTTAAATTCCAGTAATTGGGAGGAATAGCAATGCCTGAATTTAACAGCGTCCTTTTTTCAAGTGAATGGCAATACTGGATAAAATGATACTTGTGCCATCCCGACGCATCAATCTTTTTTTACAAATGAGTTTGATTGGTAATAACATTTTACTCTATAATTTACTCTATAAAAAATGGGTTAGGGAGAGTAAAAGTAATTTCTAAAGAAAAGGAGAGTTGTTATAGAGAATTGAAAATCAGCCAATTAAAGTAAGGCTAAATAATTATAAGTAAAGTTCAGAAACGCTTCGACAATCCCAGGGCAATCACTTTGGAGAAATAGAAATTCTTAAATAAACCTGTTTTAAAATTCGACAATAATCTGTCGGTTATTGAACTCGTCCATTGCCATTCTTCAAATGCTTTATAGCAATAAAAATAAAAATGCATCAACAAAATTACGATGCTGATCATTATAGTCATGTCAATTATCTTTCTTAGTCCCTGTTCGTTTTCACCTGTGTTTGCTGACATAAAATTGTTTTTAAGTTTTAATATTATAATTTTGGCATAATAATTTTCTACGTTTTTTTATTTATTAACCCATTAAAATTTAATCATGGCTAAGTATTCAAAAAAATCCCAGGAGTCAGTACAGGAAACCATGCACGAAATGAAGCATGGACAATTAAAAAGCGGAAAAAGTAATAAAAAAGTTACCAATCCAAAGCAGGCAATTGCTATAGGTTTGTCTGAAGCACGGGC
>DATCMY010000054.1:0-2781 GCA_036565505.1 Hanamia sp. | reverse complement strand
GGTTTTTTAGGAAAGAAACTATAAGCAATTAAGCCACCAATAAGGTTTGTAAAGAAATTTCCAATCGAACGGTGTCTTGAATGTTCTACTTGGCACATATTTTTTAACTCATCATTTACAGTTTCAATCACAGAACGTTTCCTCAAATTTATTTTATCACTCATATCCATCAAGCTGTTTTTCATATTGTTACGAATGCTTGTAATGAGATGAATTCCGTCAACAAATAAAATTTTGGTTAATTCTTTAGAAATATATCCTTTGTCTCCAAAGAATTTTCCAAATATATTTTTCAAGAAATTTTCGTTTTTCAATGGCTCTCTGTCGTCAACATTGGCTTGAGTGATGGTAAAGCTTAGAATTTCTCCTTTGTCATTTATGACGATATGAAGTTTAAACCCATAAAAATAACCCATCGTAGATTTGCCAACTTGGGCAATATCTTTAAATACTTTATTGCGTTTACTTCTTTTGTTTTTGCAAACCCTAATTGGAGTTGAATCAACAAATGAAATTCCTGTACATTTACCTAAACAACACGTTTGCAAGAACATAGTTAACGGTAAAATGTTGTTTTGCATCAATTCTGTAAACCGATTATATGAAACAGTATTTGGAAAATCATCTTGCATATGCTTTTGAACATAGTAAATATAGAAGTGTTTAAAGCATCTAAAACCACTCAAGTGAAATAAAATTGTAATTGTTATAACTTCACTTTTAGACATTATTGGAGGACGCTTTGAAGGGTTTCCAAGAATGAAATCTTTGGTGCAATTATCAAAATTATTGCAAAACTCATCAACAAGACAAAAAATATCGGTAACTTTATCAAAATTAATCATAAGAGGAATAGCTGTTTAAATATTTGAAATTCAGAGCTTTAAATATACAACTATTCTTTTTTTTATGCAAATTTGTGACTTATAATATTAATCGAATTCAGGTTAGTAATAAAACAGCAGCAATGATAATAAGTAGCATATCACTCTGTGCTTTCATCCATATAAAAGCCGCTAAAACAATTACGTCAAGTACAATAGTGGTCAAAAGTATCGCAGCATTTACCTTGATTTTTTTTCGTAAATGTTTATAAACACCCCATTGGATAATAATATCCATAATCAGATAAAAGATGGCTCCTAAAGAAGTAATTCTGGTAAGATCAAAAAATATGGTTAAGCTAATAGCTATAACAATAGTATAGGTCATCATATGCTGTTGAAGGTTACCCGGCATCCCGAAATGCTTATGGGGTATCAGTTTCATTTCTGTGAGCATAGCAGTCATCCTGGAAACGGCAAATACATTAGCTAAAACGCTTGACGCAGTAGCAATTATGGCAAGACCTACTGTAAACCAGAGGCCATATTTTCCGAAAGCAGGCTTTGCAGCTTCCGCCAGACAGTAATCTTTTGCCTCAATAATTTGAGGCACTGAAAGGTTGCCCGATATGGCAAATGCAACCAGTAGATATACTATCGTACAGATTACAAGCGAAATCAGTATAGCCTTTCCCACGTTTTTATGGGGTTTTACAATTTCTGCACCACTATTTGTGATGGTAGTAAATCCTGCATACGCCAAAATAGATAGGGCAAGCGCACCTAAATAACTTCCTATGGAATAGTCACCCGAAATTTCTGCAGAAATGGATTTGCCAAAAGAAAAGCCAGCTGCCCAAAGCCCTCCAATCGCAAAAAGGTCTATTCCACCAACCTTGACAATAGCCATGATAAATGAAACTTTATCGATGACCTTATTTCCTGCAATATTGATAAAAAAAGTTAAGACCAGTAAAAGCACACCCAGCAAGGGTATCCAGAAATTGCCTTGACTACCATCAAATAATTGCATGGTATAAGACCCGAATGTACGCGCTACCAAACTCTGATTAATCACCATTGCAAAAGCCATCAAGAGAGCCGCTACGGCCGTAACGATGCCTTTACCATAAGCCTTTCATTAAGTACATGGCTATTCCACCCGAGGAAGGATAAGCATTTGACATTTTTATATAAGCATATGAACTACATCCTGATATTAATGCTCCTACTATAAAGACAATTGGAAAACAATGATCCAGATAATTCAGCCACCTGACCCAGAAGGGCAAAAATGGCTGCACCAATCATAACACCAGTACCGAGGGCAACGGCGCCTTTCAGCGTTAAACTGTTTTTTTTATACTCTTCATTGTTTATATCGCTGTTTTTCATGAGTGTCTGTTTTCTTCAGTAGGATTAAAGATTTTCAATCACTGATTTTAATTAGATTGAATTTCTTCTACTATTTTAGATAAGTCTTTATAATCTACTGCCTGCATAATAGTTATCCATAACCTTCTTATAGGCTTCATTTACATCTTGATCAGGATCATATTCCGGACTTTTTTTTATCTCTTCTTCTGTAGAATTTACAACAACAGTAGAAGTATCCCAATCTATTTCCTTTATCAATATTGGTGAAATGAGCACCTTTTTCCCAGGCAACCAATGCCCTGTATCCACCACAAGGAAGTCAAGTTTCCAGCTGCTGTCGTCAATAATAAAATCTTCCACATCTCCAATTTCACCGTCAGCAGCATGAATGGTATAGCCTTTTACTTTGCGTGTGCTTCGCAGATGGGGATCACTACTTGAATCTTTAGCTGATGATTTATTTTCATTATGCACCGCTACTTCAAGGGGTTCACGAACTTGCGTCATCATTCCAGAAGTGCCCATGCCCATTAGCCCATAACCACCACCCCAGTAACTTGTCCAGGGATAATATTCATAC
>DATCMY010000053.1:0-2799 GCA_036565505.1 Hanamia sp. | reverse complement strand
GATTTGGGGTCTTTGCTCAGGACGTATGGGAAAGAAAAGTTCGCCTTTGGAACGCATTCCCCTATCCTGGATTACCTTACAGGCCAATTGCGGGTAGAAGCTTTGAGAGAGAGTGAAGCCGATGCTGCAACCAAAGAGCTTTTGAGGTCAGGGAATGCAAAAAGAATGTTGAAGCTATAACAGAGGGGGTTACCAAAGGTTTTCTTTATCTTACATATTGTAAATCAGTAGTTAAAAAACAAAAAAAACTTAGTAATTAACTTTTATGAAAATCAAATATCTCGTTTTATTATTTTTTTCAGTAGGATTGGTAATTACCAGTTGTAAGACTGGTTCTAAGAATCCTGTTATTTCTTTTGATAAGTACAAAATTGCCAATGGTTTTGAAATACAGCTAGCAGCTTCGGAACCTCTGATTGAAGCTCCGGTGGCTATGGATTTCGATAATCAGGGTAGGATGTGGGTCGTTGAAATGCGCGGCTATATGCCTAATCTTGCGGGAATAGGGGAGGATAAGCCGAATGGGAGGATCAGCATTTTGGGCGATTTGGATGAAGATGGAAGAGCCCAGCATGCTAAAGTATTTTTGGAGAGTTTGGTACTTCCCAGGGCGATAGCACTTGTTTATGGCGGCTTGTTATATGCAGCACCTCCTAACCTGTGGTTTGTGGAAATAAACAATGATAAACCTGGTAAAAGGACGCTTGTTGATTCAATATATGCGAATGAATATGGGAATCCGGAAGACCAGGCTAATGGGCTGATGATGGATATTGATAATTGGATTTATAGTGCATATTCAACGGCCCGGTATCAGCTTAAAGATGGAAAATGGATAAAGGAGCCTACTTCATTTCGTGGCCAATTTGGTATCACAAAAGATAATTTCGGACGGCTTTATTATAATTACAATGAGATACAACTGGCCGGCGACTATGTACTTCCGAATACCTTAATTAATAATCCATACCTGAAGCCTAAAGAGGCTATCAATAAAATTCTAACTGATAACCAAAGGGTTTATCCTTTACATCCCACAACGGTAAACCGGGGTTATGTAGAAGGAATACTTAATAAGGATAGCATACTGGTCAGGGTTACTGCAGCGTGTGGGCCATTAATTTACCGTGGAGATCAATTCCCGACCGATTACAGTCAAAACGCTTTTGTTTGTGAACCGGCCGCAAACCTGGTCAAACGTAATATACTTACTTTCGGCAGTGTTGAAACGACGGCCATTCAAGCCTGGGATGACAGGGAATTTATTGCTTCAACAGATGAAGCCTTTCGTCCTGTAAATTTATTTAATGGTCCAGATGGTGCCATCTATGTGGTGGATATGCACCGGGGGGTCATCGAGCATAGAGCATCTGCAACGCCTTATCTCCGTAATGGGATAACTCATAAAGCCCTTGATACGCTTTTACATCTGGGCCGAATATTAAGAATTAAGAATAAGAATAAGAAGCTTAGCGAAGTTCCGGAACTTAAGAAAGCATCAGGTACGGAATTGGTTGCCCTGTTAAAAAGTGCTAATGGATGGGTCAGGGACCATGCACAGCAAATGCTGATTTATAAGCAGGAGAAATCAATAATCCCTGAACTGCAGGCATTGGCACAGAATGGAAAAAATGCAGTGCCTGCGATGCATGCCTTATATACGCTCGATGGATTAAATGGACTCTCTTTTGAATTGCTTGAAAAAGTTGCGACTTCTGAGAATTCAATGTTATCAGCAAATGCCCTGCTCCTTTTGCGAAACTATAATACCAGTGACCATATCAAAGCAATGGAAGAATTGGCAACTAATCTAATGGCCAGGAATGATACGGTTGTCAACCTTTATCTCGCGATTTCTTTAGGTCCATGGGCTGCTATTTCACAAGATACATTTTTGCCAATACTTGCACAATTATCTCATACTTATCCGCATAATGCTGTATACCAGGAAGCAATTGTAAGCAGTTTAAAGGGTTCGGAAGAAAACTTTCAGAAATTCATTAATAAACCCACTGTCAGCAAAAACACAAGTCAATTATTAGACACGCTATTAAGTCAAACCATTAAGAATAAGCAGGAAGGAAAAATGAATTCAATTTTCGTACAAAGAAAAATACCGCTGATGGGGGTGCAAAGAGGACTTGTAATTTACCGTAGCGTTTGTTCGGTGTGCCATGGGCCTGATGGAGAGGGTATCCAGTACCTGGCACCTCCGTTGAATGGCTCTGAATACGTAGCTGGATCTACAGCCAGGTTAGGAATGATCATTTTGAATGGGTTGGAAGGCCCTGTTCATGTAAATGGTCAACTTTACAAGTTTAATGGTACCATGCTCAACTACGGGAATAATTTCACGGATGAAGAAATAGCAGGTATTATTGATTATTTACACAATTCATTTGTTACTGCCAGCCCCAAGCTTTCCTATGGCCTTAAATCAATTAGTGCCGAAGAAATAAAAAATCTTAGGAATAAAAAGTCCGGTACGCTTAAAGAAGAGGATTTATTGAAAATGGATGATTCGAAAAAATAAGTATGCAAGAGAATATTTAAGGTTGGATAATTTGAATCAGAATGACCACTTGCAATAGAAATTAAATTAGAACACTATATGGTTGGATTCTTTCCTTCTTATTTTTATAGTTCATGTAAAAAGTGTACACCCGTAAATTTATTTAGCATAATTAAAAACCTTATAGAATTTACGGGTGTACACTTTTTACATGAACTATAAAAATAAGAAGGAAAGAATCCAACCATCGTCTATAGTTCTCAATATTACTTCGATTGTCCATTTAT
>DATCMY010000052.1:0-11249 GCA_036565505.1 Hanamia sp. | reverse complement strand
CAGACTATATACATTAATTCAAGGCTGGTGAAGAAGGAACTGGAAAGAATAATTTAGAAATTACAACTATTCAACACCAAACTCCATCCTGATAGTTATGGTTCCTGTTTTATTTTTATTAGACGTGTTGAAAGTGCCTCCATAACTATAATCCTCATTGCTATTTTTACCAGTGATCTGAAAAACTCCTAATGTAGCTTTTTTCAATCTGCCCAAAGAATTACCCGCGTTTTTTGCAATTATCTCCGCCCTGGCTTTCCCATCAGCGCTTGCTTTTGCCAAAAGATCCATTTTTATTTGCGTTAACCTGGTATAATAAAATAATGGAGACGACGAATTAAATTCTATTCCTTTCTCAATCAATTCTGTTGCTTCTCTTGATATTTTTTCAATTTTTTCCACATCGGGAGATTCTATTCTTACATTTTGAATAAGATTGTACCCGGAAAATTCCTGGCCAAGTGATCTTCCATTTTCATCGGTTTTATAATTGAATTCCTTATTGATATTAACTGAAGAAAATACCATTTCATTATTTTGAATTCCTTTACCGGAAAGATAAGTCCTGATTGTATTCTCATCACCCTTAAGTTGAGCATAAGCACTCTTTAAATCCATAGATTTTCTTGAATAAGATCCATTCCAAACAATAAGATCACTAACAAAATCTTTTTCGGCCGATCCTGTAACTGTAATGGTTTCATTAGCTGTTGATCTGTATTTGTATGCTCTTGCTACTATAAATAATCCGATAATAAATGCAAGGCCAATAATTAAAGAAGAAACATTTTTCATATACATTTTTTTATTGCTTACTTAAAGATAAGGACTTGCTATTGGAACTGAAGCAGCAAGTACTTTTAATAACAATTGATGGAAAAACATTTGAGACGGAGGCCGTCAGACAATATTTTCAAAGATCATAGCTGCCCCCTGGCCTACTCCCACGCACATGGTAGCAAGGCCATAGCGCTCTTTCCGTCTTTTCATTTCATATAATAAAGTAGTGGAAATACGGGCGCCGCTGCATCCCAGCGGGTGTCCAATAGCGATTGAGCCTCCATTTACATTTACCTTTTCAATATCAAGCCCCAGTTCGTGAATACATGCAATGGATTGTGAAGCAAATGCCTCATTCAATTCTATCAGATCAATATCGCCAACAGAAAGGCCGGCACGCAATAATGCTTTTTGAGTTGCGGCAACCGGGCCTATACCCATAATAGCAGGATCAACTCCCGCAACAGCCATACTTACTACACGTGCCAAAGGAACCAAATTAAATTTTTTCACAGCACTTTCATTCGCGAGCATCAACATAGCCGCACCATCATTTATCCCGGAAGAATTTCCCGCAGTAACAGTACCATCTTTTTCAAAAGCAGGCCTAAGCAGGGAAAGTTTTTCCAAAGAAGTTTTCCTGGGATGTTCATCAATATCAAAAATGATACGGTCGATTTTGTTGGGAGTAATTTCCACCGGCACTATTTCATCTTTCCAAATACCTGCTGCAAAGGCTTTGAAATATTTTTGCTGACTTTCAAATGCGAATTCATCCTGAGCATGCCTTGAAATTTTCCATTGCTTTGCTACATTCTCCGCAGTTTCACCCATTGAATAGGGATAATATTGATCAGTCAATTTTTTATTGGGAAACCTCCAACCAATGGTAGAATCATAAATTTCCGCTTTTCTGCTGTAGGCTCCTTCTGATTTACTCATTACAAAAGGCGCACGGGTCATACTTTCTACTCCGCCAGCCAGAAAAATATTCCCGTCACCACACATGATCGCCCGCGATGCATCCATGATGGCCTGCAAGCCACTTGCACACAAACGGTTCACCGTATTTCCTGCAACAGAAACCGGCAAACCAGCCAGTAAAGCCGCCATCCGCGCTACATTCCTGTTGTCTTCTCCGGCCTGGTTGGCATCACCGGCAATTACATCTTCAATTTCATTTACATCAATCTTTCCATTTCTTCTTACCAATGCTTCTATTACATTGGCCAGCAAATCATCTGGCCGAATAGTACTCAAAGCTCCACCATAACGTCCTACAGCAGTTCTTAATGCATCAACTACATATACAGTTTCCATTGTATTTTTTACTTAAATGTTTTGCAAGATAAATGTTTCTTTTTTTCACTTTTCTGCTTATCCTTTTTAACAATTAAAACTATTTAACAATTCAACAATTAATACATCTTTGCAAAATGAATGCTCAAAAAAATATACGGACACTTTCTCTTGAAGAATTAATAGCCTATTTTGAAACAATTGGAGAAAAAAAATACCGCGCAAAGCAAGTGTGGGAATGGATTTGGAAAAAGCATGCACAAAGTTTTGAAGACATGACCAACCTGAGCAAAGAACTAAGACAAACATTATCAGCCAATTTTATATTACCTGCAATAAGTACAAACGCTTCGCAATATAGCGGCGATGGAACGGTAAAAACAAGATTTAAAACTTTTGATGGCCATATGGTTGAAGGCGTGCTGATACCGGTTGATGAAAGGCAAACTGCCTGTGTTTCTTCGCAGGTAGGCTGCAGCCTGAGTTGTAAATTTTGTGCCACAGGTTACATGGATAGAAAACGCAATTTAACTTTTGATGAAATTTATGATGAAGTCGCCTTACTAAACGAGGTTGCAGAAAAAACTTATGGAAAAAAATTAAGCAACATTGTTTTTATGGGTATGGGCGAACCACTTTTGAATTATAAAAATGTGTTGAAAGCAATTGAGCGTATTACTGCGCATGATGGTTTAGGAATGAGTGCAAAAAGAATTACTGTTTCAACGGCGGGTGTTGCCAAAATGATAAGGCAACTGGGAGATGATGGTGTAAAATTCAACCTGGCATTATCTTTACATGCTGCTAATGATAAGAAACGAAATGAGATAATGCCGATCAATGAAACAAATAATATTAAAGCATTGATAGAAGCGCTTAATTATTTTTACGAAAAAACCAAGAACGACATCACATTTGAATACATATTATTTAAAGGTGAAAATGATTCTATTCAGGATGCCGATGACCTGATAAAAATTTACAAACAGGTTCCGGTTCATCTTGTAAATATTATTGAATACAATCCTATTGACAACGCAGATTTTGTAAAACCGGACAGAGACGCCACACAAAAGTTCATGGATTACCTTGCTGCACACCGCGTAAATGTGAGGCTGAGAATCAGCCGTGGAAAGGACATTGATGCCGCTTGCGGACAACTCGCCAATAAAAATCTGGAAGCAATTACAGAATAAATTATTCAAAAAAATATTTTTTTATTCTGCCTCGTACTCTTTGGCAGCCAATAAATAAACCAATGATGCCGTGCCATCCATTGTAGGTTCGTTAGTAGAATAATCTGCCCAATCATCATGGTATACAGCAAGGTCAGATTGAAATTCGGCGTAAGGATCAGGCTTTGATAAATGAACTCCGATTAATCCGTTATAAATACTTCCATATACCGGTCCATCTACCAAACCGCCATCAATCGGGTAATTATATAAATGTGTAAATGCCGAATGAGGATCTGTCGGCGTATCTCCATTAGCCGGTAATCCGTAAACCATACTTGTGCCCCATGGATTACATCCAAACTGCCAATCAAAACAAGCTTGTTCTAATTCTGCGAATTGCTGATCGTTACTTAATTTCCTGTATAGGTAGCATTGAATTGCAAATGATGTAGTAAGATTATTAGAACACCAGATAAACGGAATTCCCCGATAAAAGGCATTCTTGTTGGCTTTTTTCCAAACTCTTTCTATCCCCTCTTTATAATAAGAAATTAATTCCGCTTTTGTTTTTACATCCGCTTTTTTCGCCAATTCGTAATGCCCGAAATTGTGAAACGGATACCATTGATAATGCTTCGCTGTATCTGCCCCCATCCATGGAGTTACTTTTTCTTCAGCGCTATATTTTAGTGATTGCTTAAAATATTTTTTATCACCCGTAAGCTGGAACAATGCAGCAGCGCCTAATTCCATATCATCTACCCAATTATCTTCAGCATAATAATATGGGGCAAGGTTTGGCGCAGTTTGACAAACGCCGGGTTTATCTAATCCTAATTGATAGGCAGAAAGAGATTTTTCTTTTAAAATTTTAGCTAATAGTGGATCCTTTTTTTCATACAAATTTGCAGCAAGCGCAAATGCACTTGCAAATTTTCCAGCCGTAGAAGCAACTCCTGTAGAGTTATTTTTATATTTCCCCAATCCTTGTGGTTTTCCTGTTGCAAAATAAACAGGGCGTGCATTTCCTTTTCCTAATCCATAATCTACAGGATCCTCCGTTGGCAGCCGAAAACCCTGGTGGTCGCGGTCATCGGCCAATTGATTAAACATCCAATCTTTCCTCGGATACATTTTCAACAGCCAATCCAGACCCCATGTTGCCTCATCCAATACATCAGCTTTTCCATCAGCTCCATCCAATCCATTCGCTAAATATTTATCTGAAAAAACTTTTGAAAAATCGAGATAGGCAGCGAGTAAATGATAAGTTGCATTAGCGGATGTGGTTACGTATTGTAAATAATCCGAAGCATCGTGCCAGCCACCCCATACATTAATGTGAGTAGAATCCGGCATTGGTCCATACATGGTGTATCCATCATGAGTATGACATGAATCTTTGAGAAAAGGATTAAAGCCGCTTCGCTGCTGGCGCATGTATCGAAGACTGAAATCTGCAGTTCCTGCATAAACATTTTCATCAATTTTAAATTCCGGAGAAACAGCTGATCCGCATTTAATATAATAATTTCCCGGATTTTTATAAGATGAAAAATTCAATCTGAATGATTGACTGAACGGTCCATATTTTCCAAAAGATTTTCCGGTGGAAGCAGTAAAAACAACCTCAGAATTTTCTTTATCTATCAATTGAAAAGTCGCTGGCAGTTCATTATTTTTGCTTACCCACACGGCTACTTTTATTCCACGGGGCGTATATCCCAATTGATTAATTCTTATCCATTCTGTTACGTTTTCAAATTCGGGTTTGAAAGAAAATAAGATTCCCACAAAAATCAAAAGCAAAACAGGTTTTATAACCGGCATCAATTTTGAAAAAATAGAAATTTCATTGATCCTTTTTCCTTCCGCTTGCCCAATTTTTCTTTTTAATTTATTTTGATAAATCATCTGATTGAAGTTCATATTTTTCTATTTTCAATCATTAAACATTTTGCCTTCCAGCATAGAATATTTAACCTGGAAATCTTCAGTAAAAATTACCAGGTTTGCCTTACAACCTGCTTCTATTTTACCAATATTATTTGCCTTAATTAATTGTGCAGGAAAAGTAGAAGCCATGCGCAGTGCTTCATCTAACGGAATACCAACCTGCTCTACACAATTTTTTACAGCCTGCACAAGTGTAAGCATTGAACCGGATAAAGTACCATCCGGCAAAGTGAACCTGTCTTTCTGTTTTACATGAATATAAGCCCCTTCTTCCGCGGCTACTACCGCATCAGTAATTAAAAATAATCTCTCCTTCATTAATTTTTTGCTGATAGAAAGAGCATTAAAATCTACATGAATTCCATCTGCGATTATACTGGCATAAATATTATTGGTAAGAAAAGTAGCACCCGGCAGACCTGTATCCCGGTGATGAAGCGGCGACATGGCATTAAACAAATGGGTAGTCGTGGTGATGCCATTTTCAAAACCTTTCACTGCCTCATCAAATGTGGCATTACTATGACCCGCAGAAATCACCACGCCATTGTCTTTTAATATTTTGATAATCTCAGGATCGCACATTTCGGGAGCCAGAGTCATCATTTTCAAAACGCCATTTGCTTCTTTCAATAAATCTTCTACTTCCTTTTTTTCGGGTCGCTTAATGTATTGTACTATATGAGCGCCTCTTTTTAAAGGATTAATATATGGGCCTTCAAAATGCAAACCCATCACGGCAGGATGTGGATTTTCTTTAACTACATTTATCGCCTCGCGAAATATTTCCATTGAGTTAGTCGCAAGAGTAGGAAAAAAACCAGTTGTGCCGGTAGCTACAAGGCTGTCTGCCATTGATTTTAAAGCCTGCGCGGTAGGCTTTGCTGAAAATAAATAATTTCCAGCTCCATAAATTTGAAGGTCAATTAATCCAGGGGCTATAATACAATTATCGCAATCTACTTTTTTTGCATCAGAAGGGATGTCTTCAATAGATGCTAAACCTTTTATTGTATCACCTTCAATAAGAAGCGCTTTTCCTGAAATTTTTTCTTTACCTGTAAAAATATTGGCATTGAAAAAAGCTGTTATCATATTGCAGAATTTAAATGAAGAAAATATTTTGTAAACTTATCTTTAATTTTCATGATTTCCGGTTATCAAGATAAATGGATTTTTTAAAAATACCATCTTAATTTTTATTAAGCCAATCAATTTTTTTCTCCTGTAATGTATATGAGTAAATTAAATTGTGATAATTTTTAAAATAGAAATAGAAATAAAATATCCAAGCAATTCAAACTATTTATTTTGCAGTACTAAAATATAAACTTAAAAAAAATTGACACGTATCGGCTTGCTATCAGACACTCATAATTTTCTTGATGAATCTGTTTTTGAACATTTCAAAAATTGCGATGAAATATGGCATGCTGGTGATTTTGGAACCGCTGCAATTGCAGATCATTTAAGTTCTTTTAAACCACTGCGCGGTGTATTTGGGAATATTGATGGCTATGATATAAAAAGCATTTTTCCCGAACAGTTAGTATTTAAATGTGAAGGCGTAAAAGTAATGATGCGGCATATTGGCGGTTATCCTCCACGCTACAATATTGAAACAAAAAAAGAAATTTTACTTCATCAGCCACAACTTTTTATCAGCGGGCATTCGCATATTTTAAAAATTATGTACGATGAAAAATTACATTGCCTGCACATGAACCCCGGTGCCGCAGGCAAACATGGCTGGCATAAAGTAAGAACCCTAATCCGTTTTGCCATTGATGGCAAGGATATAAAAGATTGCGAGGTGATTGAATTGTAACGAAATCGACAACCGATAACAGAACAAGGAAATGACGGCCGTCGCCTTTACTCCACCCAATCAGCTATAAAAATATTGGTATCATGCGTACCGCCATTATTTCTATTACTACTGAAAATAATTTTTTTGCCATCAGGGCTAAACATGGGAAATGCATCAAAACCCTTATCCCTGCTTATTTTCTCCAGGCCTTTTCCATTTATATCCGTCATATACATATTGAATGGGAACCCTCTTTCATATTCATGATTGCTACAGAAAATAACATGTTTGCCATCAGGCATAAAGTTAGGAGCCCAATTGGCTTTATCTAAAAAAGTAATTTGATGAGCATCACTTCCGTCTGCATTGGCTATAAAAACCTCCATAGAAGTGGGAGCTACCAAACCTTGTGATAATAAATTTTTATAATCTGCAATCTCTGCTTTCGTTTTTGGCCGGCTTGCCCGCCACAATATTTTCTTACCATCGGGGCTAAACCATGCGCCGCCATCATAGCCTAAGGTATGGGTAATTTGTTTTACATTTTTTCCATCCAGATCCATTGTGTACAGATCAAGATCACCATTACGCGTAGACGTAAAAACAATCTTATCGCCTTTGGGCGAAATGGTTGCTTCCGCATCATAACCTTTGGTATAGGTAAGCTGCTTTACTATTTTACCATTGAGATCTGCCTTAAAAATATCGAAGCTTTTATAGATCGGCCAGATATATCTTTTCATCTTTTCTTTATCAGGTACAGGCGGACAATCTTTTGAAGCAAGATGTGTGGAGGCATATAAAATGTGTTTCCCATCAGGATAAAAAAAAGCGCAGGTAGTGCGTCCTGTTCCGGTACTCACCAAGTGCGGAGAAAATAGTTCATCTGCAGTTTCAGGTAATTTTCCTAACCATATCTGGTCGCATAAAATTCCATTTTGGGGATCGGTGCGCTGGAAAACAATATATTTTCCGTCAAAACTAAAATAGGCTTCTGCATTATCACCTCCAAAAGTAAGCTGGCGCAGGTTTTTAAAATGATGTTCCTCTGGATATTTAAGAGAATCATTCTTTGCAATTTTTTCATTTTGCCCCTGTTTTTTGTCAGAAGAAAAAACAGAAAAAGCAGCACAAAGAAAAAGAATAAATATTTTATTCATATTTGATTTTTTATCAGGACGCAACTTAATAAATATCTATTGGCAATTGATTAAATATTAGTAATACCCGATTTACAATATGTAGCATTAAATTTGCAAAATGATACCATCAAAATTGTATTGTTTTATTATTAGTCTACTTTTTGTTTTTATATCATGTAATTCAAGTGATAATGAATCAAAAAAAGTAACTCCTGCTCCTAATTCAATAGAATCTTTAAAAAATGAAATCAGGCAATATCCGGATTCATTAATGCTTGTTCAAAATTTAATAGAGGCATATAGAAATGAAGAGAATTATGACTCCGCAATTGCGCTTACCGATCAACAAATAAGAAAAGACAGCGGCAATGCCTATTTGTGGAACATAAAAGCAACTTTATATTTCGAAAATGATGATACTCCCAATGCAATAAAATCTCTGGAACAGGCAATTAATATTTATCCTTTGCCCGAATATTTAGTGGCTTTGGGAACCATCTATGCAGAAATTAAAAACAAGAATGCCTTAATGATTGCTGACGAACTTTTACAAAGCAATAAAACCAAATCGGCAAAAGATGCCTGGTTTATAAAAGGATTATATTTTAATTACAATAATGAACCCAAAAAAGCAATTCCATACCTTGACAGTTGCCTGGATAAGGATTATACTTATATGTATGCATACCGGGAAAAAGCCATAGCATTGTATACGCTGGCAAAATATAATGATGCCCTGGATGTTCTGAAAAGGGCGGTTACCATTCAGAATAATTATGATGAAGGATATTACTGGATGGGGAAATGCTATGAAAAATTAAATCGAAAAGAAGATGCCATTGAAAGTTATCAGAATGCTTTATTGTACGATAAAGATTATACCGAAGCAAGAGATGCGTTGAATAAATTAAAAGCCCCCTAACCCCCAAAGGGTGAAAAAGAAATACTCATAATTTACAATTCACAACTCACAACTCACAATTCACAAAATGCCAATAATAGCTCCCTCACTTTTAGCCGCTGATTTTTTAAATCTTGAAGCCGCCTGCAAAATGGTCAATGAAAGCAAGGCCGACTGGTTTCATCTTGATGTAATGGACGGAAGATTCGTTCCAAATATTAGTTACGGAATGTCAATTATAAAACAATTGAGAAAAGCCGGAACAAAATTTTTTGATGTGCATTTAATGATTTTGGAGCCCGAAAAATATGCAGAAGAATTTAAGGATGCTGGGGCCGACGGGCTTACCGTTCACCTGGAAGCCTGTAAAAATTTACACCGTAATATTCAGCAAATAAAATCTTTGGGTATGAAAGCAGGTGTTGCCATTAATCCACATTCCCCTGTTTTTCTTCTCAATGATATCATCGCTGATATCGACTTAGTTAACATAATGAGTGTGAATCCCGGCTTTGGTGGCCAGTCATTCATTCCTTATACCTTAAAGAAAATTAAAGAATTAAAAACGCTGATAAAAGAATCCGGATCTTCTGCAAAAATTGAAATAGATGGAGGGGTTTCGTTGAGAAACGCAGCTGAAATTATTCGGGCAGGTGCAGATGTATTGGTTGCAGGAAATGCAGTTTTTGGTTCTGAAAATCCCAAAGAAACCATTGAAAAACTAAAGGCGTTGTAAAAGGGCACTTTAATTATTTAGTTACCAGGCATCTTAAAATTTAGCGTACGGTAATTTATTAATCAAATAAATTATAAACCATCGCTAATCTGCTGCAATACTGGCGCAGTCTGCTTTACCCAATTGGTTTGTGTAGTATCCCAATTATATTTTTTATGTAATGCATCTTCCAAAATTTGCCTTGCTTTGAAAGCCTGTTCTTGCGAATAGAAACAATTGATCCATTTCTTATCAAGCGTATTTTCATTCTGAATAAATATGCCTCCCTGGTACCAATTAAAACAACAAGGCAATGCATCAAAATTAATTTTAGTGGCGCCTCCGGAAATAAAACCATTAAAATACAAAGCATAAAATTGTACATTCTCTTTCAATCGTTTTTTTATGGCAGAGTGACTTTCTGGCTTTTTAGGTTTTACACTCCATTGATAATTTTGTTTGGAAAAAGGATTTTTATTGGCGTCCCCCCAATAAGTGTCAGTAGCCTTAAAAGTCAACCGGGATGTATGTTTATTTTCAGTCCGCCTAAGCCACAATTCATCTTTATGTAGTTTGCCGATTTGATAAATCGCTTTTCTTCCATTATCAAAATCAACCCTAACCGTATTTCCATTTACCTTAAATTTCCCGTAGCTCTGCTCGCCTGCCGGGTTTTCGAGCATAACAGAATCCGTCATGAAAACAATGCCGGATTGAAATAAAATTCCATCATCATTTGTAAATGAAATATCTCCTGAGGCAGGCTTTTCTGCATCGACAAGTTGCCAATACTGGCAAAGCAGATGAAAGGTATCTTTTTCAGCATTTGATGCTGTCTCAACTATCTTCTCATTTCCATTTTGCACAGGTGAGGTACAACGATAGAAGGAAAGAGAAATAAGGAAAAACAATAATAAAAAATGAATTCGCATCATCAAAAATAATTAAAATGAAATGAAGCCAATATAAAATGTATTTTCATAAAATATTATCTTCACCTAATGAGACTAACGGTTTTTATTTTTCTACTATTTGCAACGATTTCATCCTTCGCACAAAAAAAATCTGCTTATGTGTCTGGAAAAGTAATTGATGAAAATGAAGACCCTTTATCCGGTGTAAGTGTTATCATACTTGGCAAACAAAATGGAATCGTCACTTCCGATTCCGGAACTTATCGCATAAAAGTTCCCGCTGAAAAAGCATTTGCATTGGTGTTTTCACATTCAGGATTTCGGGAAGAACAAAAAAATTTCTATTTGAGCGAAGGAGAAGAAGAGCAATTAACGGTAAAGCTTAACCGCATTGGAAAAACTTTGGAAACTGTTGTTATCACTAATGAAAAAGAAAGAAAAGAAACCGGTTTAATAAAAATAAATCCTAAAAATGCTATCAGCCTGCCAAGCGCCACCGGGGGTGTAGAAGGATTAATTAAAATTTTGGTTGGAAGCAATAATGAACTTACTTC
>DATCMY010000051.1:0-9877 GCA_036565505.1 Hanamia sp. | reverse complement strand
GCACTTACGGTATAAAAACCATAAGTGCTTTTTTATTGCATACAATTTGCATACAAAACCTTTTTAATTTGTTCCGGGCTGAAATCAAATAACAAAACTGTAAAATTATATTTTCCCGATTCCAGTCACGTAAAAACAGGTTGATAATCAATAGATTATGCTAATTTGTGTTCTTTCAGGCACACAAGACTTTATACCCAATAAGGCACATATTCAGTAAATTTGGATGAGGGATTATTAGGGTCTTTAGGTTTTATTCTGTTCAGTTCAACAGAATCTTTAATAACCCTTGAGACTTGTGAGCGTTGTTTCTCGTGCATTTTAAACCGCTCCCTTAAACTGGTGTTTGTCATACCGCCTCTCGCATAATATTGTATAATGCTATGTTGATAGCTTGCTTCAATTCTCTCCGATACAGTCATTTCAGCAAAAGTCTTAGGAGAATACATAGTAACCCTAAAGGAGTTTTCCAATTCCTCAAATTTAAGAGGTGGTAAGCCATATAACTCAATATGGGCTACTGCTTTTTCAAAACCGGACCCGCGCTCCTCACAAATATTAAATCTTCTGAATACTGACGCAAGTAATTCATTTCTTGATTCTGGAGTAGTTCGAATAAGGCGATCTATTTTTTTAGTAGGTAAAAGTTTACCGGGGTTAGAAATTTCAACTCTGTCAGTGAAAATTTCTATCATTGGGCCACTTCCCTTAACAGCAAAATCTTGATGTATTAAAGCGTTCGCTATTAATTCGCGCAAGGCAATTTCAGGGTAAATAGTAGTTTCCTCTCTAAGCGCCCTTTTAATTATTTCGCTACCCGGAAGCAAGGCATCTAACAATCCCATTAACTCCTCAAATGCGATAGCATAACCTTTACTTATAGGGTACTCCTTTTCAGTAACAAGTTTATTTTTCCCTTTATACCTAATTACTCTAATTGATTTTCTTGTTAATCCATCAAAATCATTTAAAATATGTGCAGCAGATAATGCCCCTAAATTTGTAATGTAGTAACCTGCACCATCAAAGTTTTCAATCATTCGCTCACTCTCTAAAAACCGCATTATTTCACCTGCGGATTGAGGGATAGGCGTTTTTAATAGCTTATAAATTGCTGCATAGTCTAATAAAGCCAAAACTTCTGTTTCTGATTTTATCTTAGAAGAATGAAGATCCTCGAATTGTGGGTTTTTTGAGTTGAGCATTAATGCGCCAACCTCTTGCCTGGAAGCTTTACGGGTACTTCCCCCGGTTCTGATAAAAGTATCCTCTAAGGTGCCATTTGCTATATGAACAGGCTTTACGGAACTTTCATGTATGTGAATAAACAACAAAGGCTTACTTTGATACAGTTCAATAGAATGATCAATTTTTACGACCGGATTTAAAGAATCCCTTGATATATTTGAAATTCGCTCAACAATAGAATCAATATTTAGCTTTGATATACCAACTACCTGACCTATCTTATCTTCAATTCCAAAAACTAAATAACCGCCTCCCGGCAGGTTGGCCATTGCTGAAAGATGCTTTGATAGTTTTTCCGGCTTTGTAGTAAGCTCAAGCTTCCAGTCAATCTCATTTAGTTCTTGAGGTATTGGGAAAAGGCTGTTATCGAGTATTGCTAAAGCTTTGTTTATCCAATTTTTCTTTGTCGGATTTAGATCATTCATAAAATAATTGATTATTAGCACGTTACAATAAAATTCCGGATTTGAGTCACATAAAACGGATAATTGTAATTAAATATAATGTAAAAATAGAAAAGTTTATGGTTGTTGGCTAAAATGCCAGGTTGGGTATTGTATGCCAATTATTGAACAAACCAACTCATTTTACCGCTTAGGCACCAAAAGCGCAAGCCAGTTAAAGTGTCAAGCCCGGTGCAAGCCAATGAAAACAAACAAAACTGCACCGTTTATATAGGCTTGACATTTTAACTGGCGGCGGTAACTTTGCCGGATGCGGTGAAATGAGTAAACTAATTTCCTATAACCATATCGAATAAATTATTACTCCCACTTCAATGTCGTTTAGTTAAGAAAAAAGGCAAAAATCTTTTGGAATATTGGGTAAAAACAGTTAAATTTAGTACAACAAAAACGGGAAAAGGTATCGGGAAAAAATTCTAAAAAAAACCACAAAAAAACTTGAAGATGAAAAATTTGTCAGCCGTTATACAAACGGCAAAAAAAATGTATTCTTCAGCCGAAATCGAAAACTTCCATTTAAAAAATTAATTATTTTGATAGGTCGTGGGTTAAGCCGTTCCCTGCAACGTGAATTAGACACATTCAGTAAAGAGGTATTGGGCGCTCAGTTTAATATCAGGGAAGTGACTAAAGGGGCTTTTAGCCAGGCCAGGGCGAAGCTAAAGCCCGAAGCCTTTAAAGAGCTCAACGCCGATGCGGTAGATATCTTCTATCAGGATGCGCCTTATCAGGTATGGCATGGGCATCGTTTGCTTGCAGTGGACGGTACCAGGCTAATGCTTCCCCGGCATAAAAGCGTAATTCAGGAGTTCGGCGAACATGGTTTTGGGCCAAATGCAGATAGTAAGCGTTCAATGGCAATGGCATCTTTTTTATATGACCCGGTCAATCTACTTACCCTGGACGCTCAAATAGTACCGTATGCATCAAGCGAACGGGAGTTATTGTATCAGCACCTGCAATATGTTAAAGCCGGCGACGTGTTATTATTGGACCGGGGATATCCGGGACTTGGTCTTTTCTTCCTTTTAAAAGCCAAAAAGATAGGCTTTTGTGTCCGGATGAAAGATGATTGGTGGCTGGCAGTTAAAGACTTTAAGGATAGCGGTAAGCAAGAAAGTTTGGTGGAATTCGCATTGCCTAAAAAAGACAGGGAACTGTTGAAAGGTTATCCGAAAATGCATCATCAGAAAATCACCTGCCGGTTAGTGCTGATAGAATTGGATAATGGAGAAAAAGAAGTTTTATGTACCTCATTAACAGATAGCAACAAATATACCCATGAAGATATTAAGGAACTTTACCACTTCAGATGGAATATAGAAGAAGGATATAAGTTGTTTAAAAGCAGGATAGAAGTTGAGGACTTTTCAGGGAAAACTGCTATTGCAGTAAAGCAGGATTTTTACGCTAAAGTATATATGATGACCATGTGTGCAATCCTTGCTTTCCCAATTGAAGAAAAGGTCAAAAAAGAACATGAAGCTGAAAAACAAAAATATCAAAGCAAAATTAACCGTACAAGCGCTCTGGCTAACTACAGGGATATTATGGTAGGCATCTTTATCAGGCGAATGTACAGACCGGCTTTAGAAGCATTCGATAATATTGTGAAGAAAACAACCGAAATCATCAGGCCTGGCAGGTTGCTCCCCAGAAACCATCGAACTAAAAAGCAATATCACATGAATTATAAAAAACTATAGCTTAACTAAACGACATTGACTCCCACTTATAATTTAAAACTTCAAGTAGTTGGGAGTGGCACGGTATGTTGTGAGGCACGAACTTCATTCCGTGCCGTGTGCCAGAAAGGCTGACTGTGTAATGAAACCCGGAGCGAAGCGCGTGGTGTAATGAAACAGTTTGCCTTTCTACAATGGGCTATTTTTTTAAAATCAAACCTTTTTCTTTATTGTCGGCGGTAAGGCTGCCGGCATTATCAATTTACCGCGTGCCGAAACTGCTTAGGGTGTCAACGCCATGTATTATTTAATATCTTTAAGAAACTGTGTGTATATACTTTCTGCTGTACTGTAAAATAAAGTTACCCGTTTAGCCAATTTTCTAACGGATTCTTCATCAGGCTCAAATGAACTATTGTACCTTGATTGTGAATAGGCGTTTTGCAATAAAGTAAATATTTGAATCCCATCGGTAGTACTAAGATCAAATACATTTTTTAACTCGTCGGAAAACAATAAGCTTAACCTTAGCAATCTTGATAGATTATGCATTTGTACCCGGTAACCTAAAATTGCCTGGATAATTGCTTTTAATACACTTTCAACTGATTGGTGCAAAAGAAAGGCCGCAAGCCTGAAGTTATTATCTGCTCTGTATAATTCGGCACCCTTTAAAAACTCCTTGCCTTGTACTCCCCATCTTTCCCAATTAAACTTTGCTCTTTGTATTAAAATTTCTTTGGTTATTTCCTGGTGTTCCGGCAATGTTAATTCAGGCGATTGATATACAATAAACCCCCTTTCCATAACAGTAGACCAAAAACGCCTGCCGATATTAAGGGCTTCCTTTACGCTGTTTGCCTTATGAACAATTGCATGTACATGCGCCAGGTATTGGCAATTATCTTCGATTTTATTACCGATTTCATGTTCGGGTGTTTTTTCTTCATCACCAATTAAAATAAGCAGGTAGAATGTAAATGGCTCGGGATGGGTGCCTAAATGAATAATCATTTGCACCTGTGGGCATCGTTTTAAAATCAGGTTTTTTATTTCGTCTAAAGCCAGCTTCTCTGCTGCTGTTGGATCAGCATTAATGGCTTTAACGGTTAATTGAGTTAAATCTAATTTTTGCTCGTTTGCCAAATCTTTCTTTAACTTGGTTCGGTCGGTTTCCCGCTGGTGAATTAACCAGGCTGCTGAATAAAGTTTAAGCAGGTTTTCATAAACCATAATAAGCTCACTTGCCATTAGGGTTTCATCCGCCGGATTGTTATACAAAGCGAAATGAAGCCACTCATGCAGGTATTCCCGGTATTGTTGCGGACTTACCTTTTTGAAGACTTGTTTTACTGCCTTATAGGGATTTGCCTGTTCCTTTAATTGGAGATTCTTAGGAAAATAAACCCATAGTTCTTTTTCCTCCTCTATTTGCGTATCGCTTACCTTTTTAAAATACCAACTCCTATTCCGATAATTTAACCATAATAAATACATCGCTTCTAATAGTTTTAAGTTTAGGTCGTAAGTAAACAATAAAGTACCTGGGCCGTGCCTTTCATCGTCAAAGTGTTTACCGGTGGTTACAAAAGAGCGCCATTCTTTCAAATCTCGCTTATGGCCTTTCAGAGAATCTACACTAAAAAAATCCGTCACCACAGTTAAGGGATTTAGTTGTTCCTTATGGCTAAGTGTTTTGGGATAGTGTTCCCACGGTGCATAATTATCGAAGTACATATGACTTTTAGTTATACCAGCCTCCATTAACTGGCAAAACAAAAAAAAGACACATCTTTGCCGTACCGAACCACAACGCTTTGTACTTTACATTAAAGTAGTTGTTTTGTACATTTACATTTTAACAATACATTTGACTTATGGCAGAGACCTTACATATTGGAAGAAAAATCAGCAAAATTCGTGAATTACGCGGTATGAAGCAGGAAGCTTTGGCAGCCGAACTTGGCATTAGTCAACAGGCTATTTCTAAAATTGAACAAAGTGAAAATGTTGAGGATGAAGTATTGGTAAAAATCGCAACAGCTTTAGGGGTTCAATTAGATGGTCTTAAAAAGTTTAACGAAGATTCGATTTTTCAGATAATCAATAACACCTTTCAAGATAGCAGTTCAAATAACAATAATTACTTATGCACCATAAATCCGCTCGATAAAGTCATTGAACTTTACGAGCGCTTACTGCAAAGCGAACGGGAAAAAGTGGACTTATTGAAAAATAATAAATAGCGATTATGCTTGGTTTTAAAATGAATAGTTTATATATCTCCCCCAATGGACGGCCGTATATACTATAGTAGCCGGCCATTTGGCTACGACTTATTTAGGTTTCTTTTCTATATCTTCGATTTTCAGTTGCCCAATCTCGGCTATTAATTGCTTTTTCTTTTGTTCTTGCGCTATGAAGCCTTTGATATTCTCAAGTTGTTCCTCCGGGGTGCCTTTGTCAACGTCTAAAATATCCATATTGCTATCTAAATGGAACGTATAGACTTTTAAAACCATTTGCTTGCTTGGTGTTCTTACTTTAAAAGCATGCAGTAGAGTATAAACGGTACGTATATGTTCATAATTAGGGGATTCGTTTTCCAGGGCGATTAAACTATCTATTTTTATATTTATTTCAGTATCATTAGTTCGTTCTAATAAATCATTATTTCCTCGTTTGTTAATTACCCACATGTCGCTCCAATTTACAGGCAAATAACTCTTTGGGTACAAAGCTTCTGATTTAATATAAGTTTGTACTCGTAATTTTGCTTTTTCAATAATAGTCTGAGAATGGACAGTATTTTGAGCCTTACCCAACAAGCATAGAAAAGTTATTACGGTTATAAGTATTAATTTTTTCATTTGGTTAGTGGGACTATGTAATTACAAATCGTTTATTTATTTCATGAACAATTTCAGGAGGCAATTCGGTATTTTCTTTAACCGTGACGTTTACCCAACAACCGGCTGGACTTTCTTTAATGTCGAGATACATATCAATTGATTTATCAACAGTTTCAAAAAAGCTGTAATATTTTGTTTGTATTTCCCTTAATGCCTCTTGCACAAATTGTATTCTTTCCATAAGCTTATTTCTTTTTTAAGTTTTTAATATCAATGCTACAGGAAGGCCAACCTACTCCACTCATGCTCTTTAACGTCAGTTTGCCATCAATAATAACAGTATCTCCCTTTTGCAATTGTTTTATTCTATTATAGTTGACGGGGTCGGTCGACTTTGAAAATCCATACGAGAAATTACAAGGAAAATCATCGTTAATTTTAATTTTTAGGGTATATGCGCTATCCGTAAAGATCACATTATCAATGCCATCAACTAAAAATAACCACTTGTTAAGATGGACTTTCTGATCTACGTATTCATTCCATTTATTACCAATGCTATCTTGCTTAATTGCATTTCCTTCAAACTGATATTCGTCGGAATAATTTTTAAACTTGGTTATAAAATCGACCTGTTCTTTTGGGTATGGGCTGATTTGCCCATTTGGGGCATCGCATGAAACTAATAAACATAAACAAAAAATAGATATTAATTTTCTCATTTTGTAATTACTTAAAGTTAAAGATTAATAGCTGAACACCTCGAATCCCATTTCACTGTTCAATCAGCCGAACGTTCAGCAGCAAGATGTATAAAACCCTTTCGATAATGCTGTTCATAAATAAAGATAGATAAAAAAAATTATTTTTCTGCTCGGGATAAAGCAGGTGTGTTATGAGCGATAGCGAATTTCACTCCTGCTTGTGCGGTAGCGAGGCTGGCGGCGGAATGGAACCCGCCGCGATAGCGTGCGTGGTGTAATGCAGCTGCTTGCCGCAGCTGCATGGGGGGATATGTGTTTGTACCACCATCTAAGGGCTTTTTATTTGTGTCGCTTTATCGATTTTTTGCCCCGCCTACCATTTTGTATTTCGCTGGTTTTATCTTTCGTAATCTTGGCGTTTTCCATCCTAATAACCGTTTTCTCCGCTTCATCAGGGTTGCTTGCATAAATGCTATCAGCCCATTTTGTAGGACTTGTGTCAACTTGCTCCAGCAAGCGGTACTTTATATCAACCGCCTGTAAACGGTTATTCTCCGCCCATAAATGGCCGCATACGCCTGTACTGATAGCCGTTACAATTAGCAATATCATCCCGGAAATAATCCATCCCTTAGTTTTAAAATCAAACTGGTGTTTAACCTTTACTGGTAATGCTTTTTGTATGGCCTCCAATATACCCTTTGATTCAGCTAATGTATTTTGGATTTGCTCTGCTGGGTAGCTGATATTTAGCTGCCCAACGACCGCCTTTAATGCTTCACTCTCCTTATTGTATTTAAGCAAAAAGACTTCAAAAATCTGTTTTAATACTTCAAAGTGAGGTGTATAATCGGTAATTTTTATTTCCCGCTTATCAATCTCGGTCACTTTTTTAACAATGCTATCCATTAATTCATCTACCCCGTCCATCCTTTCGGTAAGTTCATTTAATTCTTTCATCTTGATATTCCCCTGCTTTGTTCATGTTCCTGTTTCTTTTTCCTTTTTCTTTCCGGTGTATCATCCTCCTCCGGCATATTTTCAAGCAGGCCGCCTAACAATTGGGTTCCTGTTGATAGCACTTGCTTTAGGTAATGTGTTTCCGGTGCTGGCTTCAGGTAAGTAGTTTGCTCCTGCTTTTGCGGATTGTTTTTCCCCTGTTCTGCATTTTTCATAGCTTCCCTTAACTGATCTGCTAAATTCTTTTCCGGCTTGGCCTGCTGCTCTATTGCCTGGCTAAGCTTTGCATAACTTAAACTGCGGTCAATCTCTGACCCTTTAAACTTATATTCACCCTTGCTGAAACTAATACCCTGTATCTCATTCGTGCCGCTTTTGTATTTGTAAAGCATACCAATTCCCTGTTTTGCCAATACCTGTTTAAGTTCATTAAGGATTTTTACTTTTTTGCTGGCAGCCTTAATAGCATCGAATAATTCATATTTTATCTTATCCTGGCCTTTAAGTTGCTTCCGGTTTACCTGTTCTTTTCCCGGTGACATATAAAGGCCATGCTTTAAAGTCATATCCTTGCATACTTTGACATTCCGTTGCTTTTGAAAATTATCAGCTATGGTTTTACCGTTATTATCAACCCTATTGTAAACTATGTGTATATGCGGGTGATCCCTGTCCTGGTGCTTAACTATTAAATACTGCGTGTCCTGTATCTTCATTTTTTGCAGATACTCTTTAGCCATATTTACCATTACTTCATCATTAAGCTTTGACAGGTCGTTCATGCTCCAGCTTAAAGCAATGTGGCCAACTGCCTGTCCTAAATTCGGATTGTACTTTCTTTGCAGGTTAAAATCATTTATCGTTTGGCTGGTTTCTTGTACCCGCACACCTGCTGCCTCCAGTATTAAGGCATCTTGCTTTTGTATTACATAGCGGATGCAACCGCCGAAACTTCTACCCGTTATCACTTTCCCGATCATCTTTGTGGAGTTGTGTTAAAGTATCATCAATTTGTTTCAAGACCTCCTGACATTGACGGACTACCCTTAACAACCCAAGCTGATGGGCCAGCTTTGTCAACTGGTTAAGATTATTGGCAAGTTCGGCAAGCATCCAAAGGATACGCCGCTCATCGGCGGTTAACCGGGGTATGACCTTTGCGCTTTTAGCGGATGCTCTTATCCAAGTACTTGACCGCATCCCGGCAGCTTTAGCTTTGTTGTCGATTTGAAAACGCTCGGTAGCTGTCATTCTTACCCGGATTATTAACTCCCGCCTAACCCTCTTTTTAGGCGCACCACCTTTGTTTTTGGGCTGACTTATCGAAAGTTTATTATTAGTCTTTGCTGTTGTTTCCATTCGTTCACTCCTTAATTTTTCTGCACTTTCAACCTTTTGCAACCAACGGGCGCAAAAGGCAAGTTTGCCCGGTGCCGGAGGCTCCGGGGAGTTTTTGTGGCAACAAAAACACAAACTTGCTCTTTGTTATCGGATAGATTGGATGGCTCCCGCAAGCGGGAATTTTTAGTAGCGGCAATGCCGCTAAACCACACATCTGTATATCCGGCTTTACTGTCAAAAAATAAAAGACTTATGATTTATTTGCGCCGTGAAGAAAAGCTCTTACGGGGTAACTGGATGTTTTCACGGAGCTCGTTAAACGTATGTTTACGACCTTTCTTGATCCATTCCTCCAATTCGGATTTATAGAAATACAGCCGCTTCCCTTGCTTATTAACGGGGATTTCTTTTCGGCTTACCTTACTGTATAAAGTAGGTACTGCAAGATTTAAAAATTTGGCCGCTTGTGTAATGGTAAACAGGTCGTCCTGTCCTGGTTGTTGTTGCTGCCCGGCAAGCAGGGCTTCAATTTGGTTCACTTTTTCAAGAAGCTTACTTATTGCTTCCGGCAACTTGTCAAATGTTAGTATTTCCATAACGCATATTTTGTTTTATGCTGCAAT
>DATCMY010000050.1:0-7472 GCA_036565505.1 Hanamia sp. | reverse complement strand
TGTTTTTTCCAATTCATAATCTCCGGGCGTAGCGCTTACATAAATTGTTTGATTGAGCATGCTTTCAAACTCATTAAAATTAAGAGGACGGTTATCCAACGCCGATGGCAAACGAAAACCATAATCCACTAAAATTAATTTTCTTGAACGGTCGCCACCATACATACCACTTACCTGTGGAATGGTTTGATGGCTTTCATCAATGATGCATAAAAAATCATTAGGGAAATAATCAAGCAGGCAAAAAGGTCGGGTTCCCGGATCCCTTCTGTCAAAAAATCTTGAATAATTTTCAACACCATTACAATACCCTAATTCACGAATCATTTCTACATCATAATTCACCCTTTCTGAAATTCTTTGCGCTTCAATATATTTCCCGGTGTCTTTAAAATATTCTGCTTGTCGTGCTGCTTCATCCTGTATTTCGTAAAGGATCTGTTGCAGTTTATCTTTTGGCGCTATGTACAGATTGGCGGGAAAAATTGCGGCGTTAGGAACTTTGGCAATTCTTTTTCCTGAACTTAATTCCAGCGTTTCTATACTTTCAATTTCATCACCAAAAAAAGTAATGCGGTAACCATTGTCCATGTATGGAAGATTGATATCAACCGTATCTCCTTTCACCCGGAATGTTCCTCTTGCAAAATCACCTTGCGTTCTTGAATATAAACTGTTCACTAATGAATGTAAGAACCCCTGCCGGCTGATGGTTTGCCCTTCTTCAATTCTCACGACGCCTTCCGCAAAATCTTTTGGATTACCAATTCCATAAATACAACTTACGCTGGCTACTACAATTATATCTCTGCGCCCTGTAAGTAATTGCGAGGTAGCATGCAATCTTAATTTATCCAACTCTTCATTGATGCTAAGGTCTTTTTCAATATAAGTATCGCTTACCGGCATGTAAGCTTCGGGTTGATAATAATCATAATAAGAAACAAAATACCCAACTGAATTATCAGGAAAGAATTGCCGAAACTCTCCATACAACTGGGCTACAAGCGTTTTGTTATGGGTAAGTACTAACGTGGGCCTTTGTACATTTTGAATCACATTGGCCATGGTAAAAGTTTTACCACTTCCTGTCACACCGAGTAATGCCTGGTATTTTTCCCCTTCCAAAATACCTTTGGTAAGTTGTTCGATCGCCTGTGGTTGGTCGCCTGCCGGTTTATATGATGAGTTAAGTTGGAAAGGCATAATTGAACACAAAATTAATACTGCTTTGTTAAAAGATAAGTTATTTGTTAAGAATGCTATCCGGTTTGTTGTTATTTGTAGGATTCATTAAATTCGTAAAAATTAACTTAAATGGAAGTAACAGCGCTTCGCGAAAAATTGCATACATTAATTGAAAACTCTTCAGAAGACAAACTAGAAGAAATATATGATTCATTCCTGGAAGATGAATATTCAGAAGACTTTAAAGCAATGTTGGATGACGAATTCGAACAATATCAGAAAGATGGCGATGTTCTTTCTAATGAAGAAGTAAATAAATTAATCGGGCAATTATTGCATCCCAAAAAATAGCAAATGCCCTATAAAATCAGCTTTCGCAAAAGGGCAACAAAAGAATATATAGAAGCAACTGCATGGTATCAGGAAAGAAGTTTACAGGCGGCAGAGAACTTTGTTTCGATTGTGCAACAAACGCTTAATGAAATTAAAAATCAACCTGATAATTTTCGAATCGTCTATAAAAATTTTCATCAAACAAAAACTAAAAAATTTCCTTTTAACATTGTTTATTTTATTGATGAGAAAAAACAATCTGTTATTATCACAATACTATTCCACCATAAAAGAAATCCCAAAAAGAAATTCAAATAATAAAATATTTCGTGATCGTTCATATCTAATCACTAAATCAATTTCCTTTCCAAATACCCTGAATAATCAGGAACCACAACAGGATAATCTTCCTGCATTAAAACAGAAGTTAGGATAAAATCGGCCGTGGTGCGGTCACAGGCCATTAAAATATTATGGGCCACTGCGAGTCGTAACAAGGCTTTTACATCACTATCGTGTGGCTGCGCTTCCATCGGATCCCAAAAGAAAATGAGTAAGTCGAGTTTTTCTTCTGCAATCAATGCGCCCATTTGCTGATCGCCACCGAGCGGGCCGCTTAATAATTTTTTTATTGGCTGATTAAGATTTTCTTCCAATAACTTCCCGGTGGTACCAGTGGCTATTAGTTCATGTTTCGATAAATAAGTTTTATTATGAACAGCCCATTCTACCAGATCTTTCTTTTTATGATCGTGGGCAACAAGTGCTATCCGTTTTATGCTTGAAATAATTCTTATGTGGCTCATGATTATATTTATTGTTATACTCAAAATAAAAAAAATATCTCCCGATCATCAATTATTAGAAGCTGAAATAGCATTTAAATAATTGGCAAGTTTTGTAATCGCGTTTGCATCTACTTCAATTTGCTGTTGCGCTTCTTTCCAGTTTCTTTGTTCAATCGCCTCTCGAATACCAGGCATTGTTTTTACACCATAACCAGTATAAAACCCAGGCGCATACAAAGTATGTTTATACCAGGCCCTGCGGGGTAAACCATCTCCATTCAATAATTGTTGTTCAGCCCTGTAAAGTGATTGATTAAACGAGACGCTAACTTCGTTATTTTTTATTTTGCTTTCAAAAACAACTTTCAAATTGTTGGCACTTTTTTTCAATTCAACCAATGCATTTTTCAATTTAGAAAAATCAAGGTAAGGCACTTCGGATTTTACAACAGGGGAAATGAATTTTTTAGTAGGATCCTCACCTATTTTATAATCTCCTGACTTTATTATCTTATTTTCTATCTCAGTAGATTCTCTTTCATTGTTCAAAAGATTTATTAATTCATCTGAATATTTTTTTACGGTATTGTACAAATGCGTGAAATCAAAAGGCAACACATCTGCATTGGCCATTCTTAAAACTGCATGCCCGGCGGTCTCTGCCAATGCAACTCCATATTGAAATCCCGGATCTTTAAACCTGGTAAAATCATAATAAGAATCATAAATTGAATGATATTCTCCACCACTGCCTTCGCCACCATAGCCTAGGTTCAGTGCAGGTATTCCTGCATGTTGGATAAAAGAAGAATAATCAGACCCGGAGCCCATGGCTCCTAATTTCAATTCTTTTTCTTCCAGTATTTTTTTCTTTGCATCAATGCCTCCGGCAGTTATAACATCATGATCTCTTTTCCTTTCGAATACGCTTACGTTAGTTTCCGGATCAATAACTGTTTTCGAAATTTCATCCATTAAAGGTTCTAAAGCATGGGAACCTTCAGCAAACAAATAGCCACGCTCATAATCATCAGAATTAATATAAACAACCGCTTTTTGTTGTAATTCTTTTTCATGTTCTTCCAGCCATTCGGTAGAACCTAACAAACCTGGTTCTTCACCATCCCATGCACAATACACTAAAGTACGATCGGGTTTCCATCCTGTTTTTAAAAGATCGCCAATTGATTTTGCTTCTTCTAACAGGGCCGCCTGTCCGCTAACTGGATCAGTTGCTCCATTCACCCATGCATCCTGGTGATTACCACGTATCACCCATTCATCCGGAAATTTTGAACCTTTTATTTTTGCAATTACATCATAACAGGAAACAATATCCCAGTTGAAAACAACCTTCAAATGAGCTTTTGTTTTACCCGGACCAATATGGTAAGCAAATGGCAAACCTCCGTGCCAATTATCAGGAGCAACAGGTCCGTCCAGAGCTTCGAGTAAAGGTGTTGCATCGTGGTAACTTATTGGCAATACAGGTATTTTTAAAAGATTAGGCGCCTGCAACCTGTCTAGTCGTTTTGCGTCTTCAGTTGCACCAATCCCCGGAGTTAAAGGATCGCCGGGATAAATAACCATGTCCATTACAGAACCTCTTTGCACTCCATATTCATTTTTGAAAGCCCCTTTCGGGTACACGTCACCGTGAAAGTATCCATCATCCATTGGATCGCTGTAAATGATGCAACCTACTGCGCCGTGTTCCTGTGCTATTTTTGGTTTGGTTCCTCTCCAGCTATGGCCATATTTTGCAATTACTATTTTCCCTTTTACATCAATGCCCATTTTATCCAACACTTCATAATCTTCCGGCAGACCATAATTTACAAACACTAATTCACCTGTTACATCACCATCAGCGCTATAAGCATTATAGGTAGGTAATTGGCCTGATTGCCCACTCGTAGCATCTTCTTTTAAAGCAGGTTCTTTTAATATGGCTTTATAAGATGTAGGAGAAGTCATCTCTAATATTCTTGTTTTAGGAGTTGGAAACAATACATGAAAAGTTTCTATTTGTGCATCCCAGCCCCATTTTTTATACAGGCTTAGAATATACTCTGCATTTGCTTTACTGCCTGGGGAACTTAAGTGATGGGGCACTGCAGAAAGCTTTTTAATGGTTTCGCCGATATTTTCTTTACTTAAATTTTTATCAAAAGAAGATTCAAGATTAAATTGTTTCTCCACATTTTTTTCGTAAAAGCCTGCAATTTTTTTTGATTGGGCAAACGAAGATTGAATTAAAAAAATCAATAAAAAAGATAATAGGATTTTTTGCATGTTTGTAAATCTTATTAGTTAAAATTTTGGCGATTTAATTACGTTTTAATAAAAAATGGTGGCCAAAGCAGAAAGATTTTTTTGAAGTTTTAAATATACAAATTTCCCTAATAAATCTTCCTACTTTTGAGCGCTGAAATTATTTAAAAAATTCCGGATGCATTTTATTCCATTTTGTAGCATCCTGGTATTTTTTAGCAATTGCCAGTATAGTTGCTTCATCATATAATTTTCCCACAATTGTAATGCTTGTTGGCGTGTTTTCTTTATTAAACCCAGTAGGAATGCTAATGGCAGGATTACCTGTTAAATTCGTAATAGCGGCCTGGTGCCCGCCCCATGTAGGGCAAATGAAGGCATCATATTTTTCAATTACTTCGTTTACTTTTTGCATCAGCAGGTAACGATGTCTGTTAGCATTAATGTATTCTGCTGCAGGAATAAATCTTCCGGCCCTGAAATAATTCGGCCATTCGCCTTTTCCCTGCCGGTTCATTTCATCATCGAGCCCGGTTCTTGTAAATCCATCAAAGGCAGCAGCGCTTTCAGCGCCAATTACAATACCAATGATATCAAAATTATAAATACCGGAATCAGGAAAATTGACGGGAATTAATTTTGCACCTGCTTTTCTAAAAACAGCAAGTACTGCATCTTCATTTCCAAGAGTATCTTTTTTACCAAAATAATTTTTTGCATAAGCAATTTTCATTTTTGAAAGATCGGCTTTGCCTGTATAATTAAAAGGCATGTTTACCGCAGCAGCATCGAGGCCATCAGTTCCATGCAAATAATTAAATACAATGGCTGCATCTTCTGCACTTCGGCAAATTGGACCCGCTTTATCGAGGCTCCATGCAAGCGTCATGGCACCACTCCTGCTTACTGAACCAAACGTTGGCCGTAATCCTGTAGCACCACAAACAGTAGATGGAGAAATAATAGATCCATACGTTTCTGTTCCAATAGCAAATGGAACAAGTCCTGCAACGGTTGCTGCAGCCGAACCTGCCGAGGAACCACTGGAACCTTTCAACATATTCCATGGGTTTTTGGTGCGTCCGCCAAACCAATAATCATCCATCGCCAAAGCGCCTAAGGATAATTTTGCAATCAGCACTGCTCCGGCCTCTTTAAGTTTTGTATACACATAACTATCCTTATCAATTACCTGATTTTTGTAAGGTGCCGCCCCCCAGGTAGTTTTAGTTCCGCGAACTGCAAATAGATCTTTTATACCATAAGGAATTCCTTGAAGAAGCCCGCGATATTTTCCTTCTGCAATTTCCTTATCGGCCTGCGCGGCCTGCTTCATAGCAATATCCTCTGTAAGTGAAATTACACATTGCAGCGTATCGCCATATTTTTTTAAACGGCCAATAAAAAATTTTGTTAATTCAACAGAAGATATTTTTTTATATTTTATTAAAGAAGCCAATTGTGGTATAGAATAGAAGGCCAAATCGTTTTTATTTGCCGGAAGATTTACGTCTGCAGGAATATCAAATTTAACAGGCAATTGTTGTTTATTCAAATCCATATAAGGCAAAAGGGGACTTTCTGCCATAGTCATCGGTATAGAATTATCTAAAGAAAAACGGTGCATTTTATCATAAATTTTAGTTCTTGCCTGCACAGATCCTAAAAGCGAGTCTTCTTTAGCCTCTGTGAAATGAAGACTGATTATTTTTTCTGCAGATCGTATATCGCTAACCGTGATACTATCCTGTGCCAGGCAAAAATTTGAGAGAAAAATAAAAAATAAGAAAAAGGAGAGGTTTTTCATTGCACTTAGTTTAATTTCTAAAACTACTTATTTTTTTATTGTTAAAGACATTCCCTTCCGTAATTTGAAATGAAGAAAGTGGTTGTAAATACTTACAAATATCAACATGAGGGAATTATACCAAAAAGAGGGACTTTGAAATTTTAAATCATTACAACTCAGGAATTTTATTATCAATATTTTTTTAAATCCAAATTAATTTCCCGGTAATTAACTTTTTTTTATTGATTTTTCTATCTCATGTTTTCTTATAAACCAGGCAATGGTAAATGTTGGGATAAAATCAAGGCCCGGAGAAATTTCTTCGAGGAAAGAAAATATACCTCCCAATAGGCCAAACTTCCTTTTGCCAAATAGAAAATAAAAGATAACCCCAGAAATGGGTGCCCATATTAAATCTTCAGTTTCACCGAAAGCCGGTAAAAGATAGCTCGTAAATCCAATAATATCGAATAATATACAAAATGAAATACTGGGTAAGCGGTTTCTTTTCAACTATTTATATTTTCGTAAAGGATCCATTAAGAAAATTATACTCAAATTATCAAGCTATAGAATGGAACAAAATTACTTTGTTTATCTGTTAAGTTTCTGTTTTATTCTTTCCAGTTCTTGCCAGCAAAGTGTTTTGATGTACCTTTGCACCCTTAAAAAATTTCGGGCATAAAAAAATATATGCCCAACCGGTTAAAACAATTTATGGATATTAGAAACATCGCTATTATAGCACACGTTGATCATGGTAAAACTACTTTGGTTGATAAAATTTTGCACAGTACCAACATTTTCCGTGACAACCAGGAATCAGGAGAACTGATTATGGATAACAATGATCTTGAAAGGGAACGGGGAATCACTATTTTCAGTAAAAATATTTCTGTTACCTATAAAGATGTAAAAATTAATGTAATTGACACACCCGGCCATAGTGATTTTGGCGGAGAGGTAGAACGGGTTTTAAAAATGGCAGATGGTGTAGTTTTATTAGTAGATGCTTTTGAAGGGCCAATGCCTCAAACGCGTTTTGTGTTGCAGAAAGCATTGCAATTAGGGCTTCGTCCTATAGTGGTTATCAATAAAGT
>DATCMY010000049.1:0-2962 GCA_036565505.1 Hanamia sp. | reverse complement strand
GTCTTGCAAAGCTCTTAGCTCACCAAGGTTATAATCTTTAGCATCCAGTGTGTACCAGAAAACATGCCCCAAGCCGGTTCCATCCGGGCCCAAACTCGGAGTTACTCCCTGAGGTAAAAATTTTTGAGCATAATTAAGCCGCTCCAAAACTCTTGTACGTGCCCAATACACATCCACATCATCTTTAAACACCACGAAAATGAAACTCATTCCAAACATGGATGCAGCCCGGATGGATTTGATCTTAGGAATACCCTGCAGGTTCGATACCAGCGGATAGGTTATCTGGTCTTCCATAATTTTGGGGTTGCGACCCATGTATTCAGTAAATATGATAACCTGGTTTTCGGAAAGATCAGGCAATGCATCAACCGGTGTTTCTTTAATGGAATAAAAACCACCTACGGCTATAAGAATGATCCCCATCCACACAAAAAAACGGTTGCGAATTGACCAGGAAACAATTTTTTCAATCATTGTAATAACATTTAATTATTGATGTAGCCAGATACCTGAATGATTACACATAAAAAAATTCAACAAAAGCATTTTAACAGCGACTCTATATTTTTTTTATCCATACATAAACAATAATATATTTTTTGCCCTTCCTGCAAACGACGCACAACACCTGCACCTTTTAATATGTTCAGGTGGCGGGATACTACAGGTTGCTTAAGCCGGAGCTTTTCATATATCGTTTTCACAGTCAGCCCTTCTGCCTGGTTTCTGCACAGCAGTTTCAATATGGCCAGCCTGTCGGAATACGCCATAGCCTTCATTATTTCAGCCATATTTTGCATCTCATCTTTATTCGTTTTCTTACTTGTATTTTTAGCCATAGTATCCGTTTGTTGCCATGAAGGTCTTTTAACCTGTACTAAAAAACTATGATCACCATTCCTGCTAAAACTGATTTTTATCATATCAATATCTGATTATACAGATAACTGTATAATGTTCAATAATTTTTAAGAATGACAAGCTCCATTGGCTTTAAATGCAGCTTAATAAAACATATTGGGTTAGCAGGATTTTCCGAAACGATTATTTCAACATTGCTTTTTTTGCCATAAACGCATTCCATCCATTTTTTTCCCCGGTTTAACTGGCAATCAACTAATATGTATTCTTCTTTCGCATCACAGTTAGATGAGTTGAAAATAAAAACAACTTCCTGATTATATAATAATATTCTTGAAAATGCAAGTATACATTTATTGCATTCCGGAAGATGAAAGTGAATACCGTCTGCAGATATCTCACGAATGAACATTCTGCCAAATCTTAATACATTACTTTCATTTCTGAATTGAGCAATTGAAGCAATGGCTTTATATATCTCTGATTGCTGATCAAGTAAATTGGTATTTTTGTCATTGGGATTAAAAAGACATTCACGGATGTACCTGTCGCCATTGCCACAGCCATCCAGGCCTTGTTCAGTACCGTAGTAAATACAAGGGGTGCCTAAAGCACGCAGAAGAAAGGCAATACCGGCAATAATTTGCGCAGGTTCTGCTTCATACCCGAAGCGGTTTTTAATTACATCTCCAATCTGGTCGTGATTGTCTAGAAATGTCACCAGGAATTCTCCATACTCTCCCCGGTCTAATACGTTTTTCTGCAACTCTGTATATCTTTCAATCAATTTTCCCGGCGAATCTTTTCCTTTGATAACACCTTCCAGTAAAAAGTGTAATTGAAAATCCAAAACTGAGTTTAATCCATAATAAATGTTTTGGTCATTATAGGTAGTTAATGTTTTTGGCCCTAAATAGTCACTGGACATGGCATCAGTGCCTACCAATTCTCCAAACAAAAAAAAATTTTTCTTGCCAAGGGAATAAGCATATTCCCTTACATAAGAACAAAACCGGCTGATGGATAATACTCCCATGTGTTTTACTGCATCAAGGCGGAAACCATCAATATCTAATTCCTTTATCCAGTAACAGTGTATGGCGGTTAAAATCTTTTGTACATAAAGGGCTTCTCTTGATTCATCATTTTTAAATGCCTTTAAACTATAAAAATCTCCTTCCCTTGTTTCAGGATAAGCATCAAAGTTTTTTATCTGTCCTTTGCGGCCATACAGGGCAGGGTTTCTTAATTCAATTGGAATGGGCTCATCCTTATAACGCCAATTTCCAAAAGTGAATTCAGTTCCTTCATTATAATAATATGGCTTGCCTTCCGGATAGTTCCAATTATCACCAGCATGATGCAATACAATATCAAGAAACACCCGCATACCATAAACATGGGCTATCTCCACCAATTCTTCCAGATCTGATTTAGTACCAAAGCGTTCATCAACTTCTAAATAATTTTCAATGGCATAACCATGATAAGACTCAGGATTGTTTTTAAAAACAGGGCTAAGCCAGATAGCTGTGCAACCGAGGTTTTTTATATAATCAATATGACTAATGATGCCACGTAAAGTGCCGCCACATTGTTTGCCTAACTGTTCTTCATCACCAAAGCCATGATGACTTGAAGAAAAATCAACAGTATCACGTTTATTACTATCATGAAACCGGTCCACCAGTAAAAAATAAATAAATTCTTCTCTCCATTCCCTATTGCAGTTTTTCGAGTATCTCTCTCCAGGCTTAGGAGACAGGTCAATATCTTTAATTGATTTCATACATTATATTTTTAATCAACCACAAAACTGTTTTTACATATCTCCTGTACAATAACAAACTTTATTTTCATAATTACTTTCATCATTCTACCTGATTTTATGAGTGCGTTTTAATAAAGGTTTCACAGGGTATTCATCCAGGATGCGATGTACAGCAGGATGCAAATCTTTATTGATCATACCTGGATCGTATATATCACCTTCAGCCGTACCCGTCCAAATAAGTTTCTTGTTTTTGCGGTCAATAAAGTTTAAAGTGATGGCTCCTTTCACATATTCTACCTTTTGAGTATTGGGATATCCTATAAC
>DATCMY010000048.1:0-5803 GCA_036565505.1 Hanamia sp. | reverse complement strand
TTCCAAGGGTTACAGGGTATGTAAAAGAAATAAGGGTAAATGATAATCAATTTGTACACAAAGGCGATACATTGATCGTGATAGATGATCGTGATTTAAAAATGAAACTTTTGGAAGCAGAAGCTTCTTTATCTACTGCTAAAAGTAATGTAGATGCAAGCATCGCCAATACACAAGCTGAACGTTCCGGCATTGCTACTTCCAGGGCGGGTGTTTCTACTATTAAAGCTCAAATAGAAGCATCCAAAGTAAATGTAACCAGGGCAACACAGGATTATGATCGCTATGCCAATCTTATAAAAGATCATTCAATTACATTACAACAATTTGAGCAAGCGCAGGCTGCTAAAGAATTGGCAGAAAAACAACTATTGATTTTACAGCAGCAAAAAAAACAAGCCAGTTCGCAAACAGGTGTTGTTTCTTCTCAATCTACTGCCACCGCGCAAACAATAGAAGTAGCTCAGTCAATTGTGAAGCAAAAAGAAGTAGATGTAGAGAATGCGAAATTAAATCTTTCTTATTCTGTGATAACAGCACCGGAAGATGGAAAAGTTTCGAAAGTAAATGTGGAAGAAGGCCAACTTTTACAGGCAGGCCAATCTACCTTCAACATTGTACATAATTCCAATATTTGGGTGGTGGCTAATTTTAAAGAAACACAATACCGTAAAATGGTAATCGGACAAAAAGTAATTGTTCATGCCGATGCATTTCCGGGTCATGATTTTGAAGCCACGCTTTCTTCATTTTCCCCGGCAACAGGGGCCAAATTTGCTTTGCTTCCTCCTGATAATGCCAGTGGCAATTTTGTAAAAGTGGTGCAACGTCTTCCGGTAAAAATTGAATTTACTAATCCTGCAGATTCTTTGCTAACAAGGCTAAGGCCGGGAATGAATGTAAATGTAGACGTACATCTTAATTAATTTTTTTTAAAAGATAGCCGAATAATAAATAAATGCAACAGGAAAATTCTTTGGTGGAGTATGGTGCCAGAAGGGCAATTGTTACCATTACGGCTATACTATGCGCATTACTTGAAATTGTTGATACTACTATTGTAAACGTAGCATTGAATGATATGAAGGGTAATCTTGGAGCTACCCTTACCGAGATAGGCTGGGTAATTACTGCCTATGCAATTGGTAATGTAATAATAGTTCCAATGACGAGCTGGCTTTCACAACAATTTGGCAGGCGGAATTATTTTGCAGCGTCCATAATGATCTTCACATTATTTTCATTTTTATGCGGTAATGCAACGGGGATTTGGGAATTGGTAGCATTTCGTTTTTTGCAGGGATTAGGAGGCGGTGCATTATTAGTAACATCACAAACAATTATTACCGAAAGTTATCCTATTGAAAAAAGAGGAATGGCACAAGCGCTTTACGGGCTCGGAGTTATTATTGGCCCTACTTTAGGCCCGCCATTAGGTGGATATATTGTTGATCATTTTAGCTGGCCTTATATTTTTTATATAAATATTCCTATAGGAATAGCAGCCACATTATTGACAATGCAATTCATAAGAAGCCCTAAATTTTATGAAAAAACTTTAAGGAAACATATAGATTTTTTAGGGATCGCCTTGCTTACTATTGCTATAGGTTCGCTTCAATATGTTTTGGAAAAAGGTCATGATGATGATTGGTTCAATGATAATATTATTGTTCTTTTATCAGTAACTGCAGTTTTAGGAATCTTCTTTTTTATATGGCGTGAATTAACGTATAAAAATCCGATTGTAGAATTGCGCGTGCTCAAAAATGGAAATTTAAGAGTGGGCACTATTCTTTCTTTTTTATTGGGCTTTGGACTTTATGGTTCTACATTTATTATTCCGTTATATACCCAATCCATTTTAGGCTGGACCGCTCTTGATGCCGGCTTGTTGTTCATTCCTTCCGGAATAGCAACGGCTATTATGATGCCCATAATTGGTCAATTATTGCAACGTGGTGTAAAGCAACAATATCTTGTAGCCGGCGGACTAATCATATTTTTTATTTATAGTTTATGGGCTTCTACTATTCTCACTCAGGACACTCCTGAAGACGCATTTTGGTGGCTATTGATATTGAGAGGTTTTGGATTAAGCTTATTATTTATTCCCATTACCACGCTGGCGCTTTCTACTTTATATGGCCAGCAAATAGGCCAGGGTGCGGCTTTTACAGGAATGATGCGTCAATTAGGCGGTTCATTTGGCGTGGCTGTAATTACCACTTTTCTTTCAAGGCAAAATATGGTGCATCGTGTAGATCTTGTAAGTAAATTAGATGTTAGCAATCCATTGATGCAACAAAGGGTTTCACTGATGCAGAAAGGTTTCCAGGGAAAAGGAATGACACCGGATATTGCATTAAAAAGTGCCTATAAAGCTTTAGATTTTACTGTAAGCAAACAGGCTTCCGTATTATCCTATATGGATGCTTTTTTGTATCTGGGGTTGTTATTTTTAATATGTGTTCCTTTTGTTCTATTGGTAAAAGGCAACAGAAAAAAGAAAGTGAACCTTTCTGAAGCGATGCATTAAAAAATGAAATAACCTGATTTTTGTAATCCTTCACAAGATTATTATAAAAGTTACACCAATCCAACAAAGCAATAACTTCGTATTATTATATTTGCACAATTTTAAAATGAAATCATACCATTGAGTAATAGTCCATCAGAAAGGAAAGCATTTTTTAAAAGAATACGGGGTAAGGAAACTGAAGGTGCAGAAATGAGCTTTATGGATCACCTGGAAGTTTTGCGTTGGCATATTTTCCGATCTGCAATTGTACTGATCGTAGTAGCGATTTTTGTCTTTCTCTATGTCGATTGGATTTTTGATAATATCATACTCGCTCCTTCAAGAAACAGTTTTATAACATACTCTGCCTTATGCAATCTCGGCCATAAATTGCATTTAGGTGATTCTCTTTGTATGCCCCCAGTAAGTTTCCAGCTTTTAGGTACAACAGTTAGTGGCCCGTTTATGTCGGCAATTAATATTTCTTTTATGGGCGCCATTATTATTGCCTTCCCATATCTATTATGGGAACTGTGGCGTTTTATAAAACCAGCTTTATCTGCTAAAGAAATAAGTTATGCAACAGGAAGTATCGGATGGGTTTCATTATGTTTTTTTGCCGGAGCTGCTTTCGGATATTATTTATTAGCACCATTTACTTTTAATTTTCTTGCCAATTTTCAATTGGGTAAATTAGGTGTATATAAATATATGCCTACGCTTGATGATTATATCGATACGCTTACGTCACTTATACTGGGCTGTGGCGTTGCCTTTGAGCTTCCGGTGTTTGCTTATGTCCTTTCTAAATTGGGATTGGTTACTCCCAAATTTTTGAAAACTTACCGAAAATATGCCTACGTAATTATATTAATTGTTGCTGCTGTAATTACTCCTTCACCAGACTGGACCAGCCAGACCATTGTTGCGGTTCCCCTTATTATTTTATACGAGATAAGTATTTTTATCAGTAAAAGAGTATACAAACAAAAGGAAAAAGAACAAGCCCAATGGGATTAATACGCGGGTAAAAAGGTACAGAATCAAATAAAAGTTAAATCACAGAATTGTTTATAAAATAATTTTGCAAGCGCCTGCGTTTGAAATAAATTGCAGCAACCCCTGGCAAAATGAAAATCCCAACAACCATATTATTCATCCTTTCATTTTCATTTTTATTTTTTCCTATAATTCGTGGCAACCAGAATCATGTAAATCTTATATCTGTTAATCACCCTGCTGAACAGAAATTAATAAAAAAACCCAGAACAGATAATCCTTATTACATCATTATTTCCAAAAAAAATTATGAATTAAAAGTGTATGATGACCAGGGTTGGTATGCAACTTATCCTTGTGTTTTTGGAAGCAATGACCTGCGCGATAAATATATGGAAGGAGATAAAAGAACTCCCGAAGGGAAATTTAAGGTGTTGCTGAAAAAAGATAATTCTAAATGGAAATATGAGCTATTATTAGATTATCCTAACCAGGAAAGTTATCAAAAATTCAGGGAAAGGATCGCTAAAGGAGAAATTCCACGCAATGCTAAAATAGGCGGTGGTATTGCCATCCACGCTACACGGCCCCAGGAAGAATGGACCGTTGATTATTATCAAAACTGGACCGATGGATGTATTTCATTAAAATATACAGAAGCCGCAGATTTGTATAGCTACATTCCTGTGGGAACGCCGGTTACCATTGAAAAATAGATTGTATTTTTACATAAAATAATCATTTAAGATTATTTCTGTAAAATGGAATCTGATCAAAAAAATACTTTCTATTTATGCAAACCAATACTTTAAAATATCGATTACCGGATAAACTAATATCTATTCAGGATATGAATTTATTAGAAAAAGTAAATGAACTTATTGTCAATGTTGATGTTAATAAATCTGTTTTTAAAATCACTCCCGATCAAAAGAATATGCTTATGAAAAGTGAAGAAGATATTCTTAATGAAGATTTTATAACTGATGAAGAATTAAACGTGGAAGAGGACAAATGGAATAGAGCAGTTAACTATTCAATAAACCAATAAATAATTTGGATTCCTTTTTACAATAAAACGTATTCAGGAAAGAAAGTGTTAGTTCATTAAAAAAACAGTTACTTACACTTATAAGGTTCCTATTGGCATCCATTTTAATTTTAGTTCTATCTCCTTGCGAATTGGCGTATCTACAACCTTTGGAGCTTTTCTAATATATTCTTCAGCCCTGGCTTTTACATCTGGCGAAAGATATTTTAAATAGTTGATAGCGTCCATTGGTTTAAAATCATTTAATCCTAACTTGTCTTTAAAATTAGAAGAAAGGTTTGTCCATATAACCGCATCAACATCTTGGTCATTTGTCCAATTTTCTATTTCGCTTCGTTGATTTTTAAATTTGTCGGCGGTAAAATTATCAGAAATTTTTTTCTTCTTTTTATCATAATATCCAATCTTGTTTTTTCCGCAACCTTCTCTTACTGCTAAATCTAAAATGGCTTCATCTAAATTTAGAAATTTAGAAAAGGCATAAAATACTTGTATTTTGTTCACTTCATTTGGAACAATTACCAAGGTAAGCCTGCCATCTCTTGAAATGCGTGCAAATTCAATTGGTAACATTGGGCCATTAGTTAGCCAGCCATTATTTTCTTGATTAGTATCAATTTGTAAATTGATAGGATTCCAAATTAATGAGCCCCAACCAAGAATTGCAATTTTCATAATTTATAAATTAAGAGACCTCACAAATGTGATCGAATTTTGCTTTAAAATTTCCCCTTCTTTCTTCACTATCATTTCCGGCTCCTTCGATGATGTTTTTTTTGTAAACTTCAATAACCTTTTCTATCGCCGTTTGAAAATTGGTTCTGTAAATTATTTTTTCATTCCCATTTGCTTCATAAAATCTATCGTAATGCCTATCTCTAATTATCCAGTCATTTTTAGTTTGAGTTTCATGAAGGAGCGCGCAACGTACATCGGAATAAAATGATTCATCAATATTTAGTCCAGCAAAGGGGGGATGAGTTTTAAAGAAGTGATTGAAAATATATTTACCATTGACTTCTTTTTTAAAATTACTTTCGTTCTCTTTCTGTTTATAATACCTAAACTTGGGCACTTTGTTATTTTTATACTTGAAAATCCAACCTTCATGAAAACTTTCAATAGTTTCAATCAAAGAACATTGTAAATTAACAACAGCAAAGCCTTCGCCGGTATTTAAATCCATTCCTAAAATTTGATTTATCGGATTGAGATAGCGAGTAGTAATTCTC
>DATCMY010000047.1:0-12881 GCA_036565505.1 Hanamia sp. | reverse complement strand
CATCTGCAAATTTAGTTAGATTTTTAGAAGCTAAAGCCTTGCCCTAAAGGGCATAGCTTGAACTAACGTATTGAGACCAGTCAAAGCAATGGAAAGGCGAATAAATTGTCCCGCCTTTTCTCATTAGTCGTAAGTTCATTTCCTTAATTGACATTACGATTTCATTTTCAGTCAATAAAATTTTTTCAAGTTCTTGTAAGTCGGTAAAATTTAATCTTATTTGGTCAACACCCGCTGCTCTATAATTTGATTCATTAATTTCCAAACTCTTGTACTTTTTGTACAGCTTTTCTACAGTCTTCTTGTCTTTGTGAAATCGATTAGTTATTACTAAAAAGCAAAATGGAATTTTAGTTTTTTTTTCACACCCTAAAACAAAAACTTCCATCGCATTTACATTCAAGCAAAAAAACCTGGGCCATGTTCCACTATTAGTTGATGGCATACAGCTCAATGACCAAAAAGACATTTCTGTTTTTTTAAATGCTGGCAAACATTTAGTAATATAAAGATTAAGCAACTTTTTAAGTTCAATGTAGTTGTCCAAGTTTTGAAATTTTTCAAAATTCTGTCTATACTTAATTTTATATTTAAATTCTATCTTAGAATATAAGTCAAAACCTTCATTTGAAAGTTGTATATTTTTTTCAAGCCATTCGTTCTGCTCAATTGAAGATATGATTAAGTCAAGATCCGTTTCGCCAATAACAGTAGAAACAAAGGTTTTATTTGTTAATAAGATACCATTTAATTCAGCTCCTTGAATTAACCGGTATTCTGTTTCATCTAATTTATTTTTTTCGATTGCTTGAAACCAAAATTTCTCAATGTTGTCATAATTTTTTCGGTGTTGAGAAAAACGTCTTACAGCGTCAACGGCTTGTCCTATATAAAAAGTTTCGTCTGAAAAATTTAGCAAATAAATTCCACATCTTGATTTGGATTTTGGAAAAAGGTCTGAAATAGAGATTCTTCCTTTAACATCAAGATGGTGCTCAAAAATAAATCCTAATGAATTAATTTTTTCGGCAATCATAATTTCGGTACAATTGCATACTGCAATGGATTTTATTATTGTATTTAAGCCACCGCTTTATTCACCAACTCTGCAGCTTCGCTCAATAAAATAGCCGATTCTACTTTTAATCCGCTTTTATCTATCAGTTCTTTGGCTACTTCAGCATTGGTGCCCTGCAAACGAACAATTATCGGAATTTCAATATTGCCTATTGATTGGTATGCATCTATAACGCCCTGTGCTACACGATCACAGCGAACAATACCGCCAAAAATATTAATAAGAATTGCTTTTACTTTTGGATCTTTTAAAATAATCCTGAAACCAGCTTCTACCGTTTGTGCATTGGCAGTACCACCCACATCCAAAAAGTTAGCCGGTTCGCCACCACTTAATTTGATCATATCCATTGTTGCCATAGCGAGGCCGGCGCCATTTACCATACAACCTACATTGCCATCCAATTTTACAAAATTCAAATTGAATTTAGCCGCTTCCACTTCTGTTGGATCTTCTTCGCTGATATCTCTGAGTGAGGCAATATCCGGATGACGCATTAAAGCATTGTCATCAATATTCATTTTGCAATCAACCGCTATCAATTTGCTGTCACTTGTTTTAAACATAGGATTTATTTCAAGCATGCTGCAATCTAACCCCAGGTAGGCATTGTATAAATTGGTGACAAATTTCACACAACTCTTAAAAGAATTGCCACTTAATCCAAGATTAAATGCGATTTTCCTGGCCTGGAATCCCGCCAAACCATCCCCCGGATGAACCCATTCTTTAAATATCTTTTCAGGAGTATTATGCGCCACATCTTCAATATTTACACCGCCTTCGGTGCTGTACATGATTACATTTTTCCCTTTTGACCTGTCAAGCAAAATCGACAAATAAAATTCTTTTACAGGCTCTGTTCCATCATAATATACATCTTGTGCAACGAGTATTTTATTTACTAGTTTACCCGCTTCGCCGGTTTGAACCGTAACCAATGTTCCCCCTAAAATATTTTGAGCGATTGTTTTTACTTCTTCAACATTTTTAGCAACTGCTACACCTTTTTGTTCGGTTCCTCTTATTTTTCCTTTACCTCTTCCGCCGGCGTGTATCTGGGCCTTTATCACCGCAAACTTGCTTCCATACTGACTATTAATAAAACGGTATGCTTCTTCAGCTTCCGCAACAGTGCTGCATGCAATCCCTTCCTGGACCGGAACATTAAATCTTTTCAATAATTCTTTTGCCTGGTATTCGTGTAAATTCATAAAAAAATAATTTTTGCGAAGATAAAGTCTAAATCCTAAATTGAATTATGAAACGTGGTACATTTATTTTTTTACTCATTTCCATGGTTCTCTTTTCCTGCAATTTTTCAAGGCACCTTCATTTGCCCGAAAGAAAAAATACCTCGATTTCAGGAGATGAATTTTACAAAGAAGTTTTTGCTTTAGACAGGGTGCAAAGAGAAGAACTGGCAAAGAATGAAATATTTGAAGGGAATGTTCCTTCATTCTTAAAAAAGTTTGTAAAAATAAAAACATACATCATTACTTCTGAAGGGAAAAAGATCAAAGCCTTTTATTATGTGCTTCCCGATTATTTATCGATAGGCTCTGATAAAGACTTTGCAAGAATTCCACTTACGCCCATGACGGCGCAATTAATTGCCGATAGCCTTCATTGTTTTTTACCTACAAGAAAAATGGTAGATGATATTTACAAAGCGGCGAAAGTAAAATTGGAACCTATGCCCATGTATGCTTTTCGGGATAGTTCTGTAACGATGTATCAACACAACCTTATTATTGAAGGACAACGAAAATTAAAAAAAGGCCTGATAGCAGGAATCAAAAAGGATGTCGTAATAAGCGGAAAAATTTCAAGAGATCCCAAACCCAATCGGGTGGCCATTTATGGCTGGCACGAAAAAGATGGCATTCCCATTCAGCCTTTATACACGGGTCATGTAAATTGGTATGTGGATTACAGTCATGGTATAAGATTGGTTTACCGGACCATCTATGTAAATAAAAAGCCAATGGATTATATTGATGTCCTGAAAGATAAAACACTCAGGCTATTATTATGTAATGAAGAGAATTGTGATTTTTATAAATACACAGCCCTTTAACCCCAGAAGGGAAACAAAACAACCATCTACCCTTCAGGTAATTTTTTAAAATGTATTTTTCTTTTTGAAAATAGAAAATATTTAAAAATTTTATAAAGCTTTTATAAAGTTCATTTTCAATGAGAGAGGGGGCATTCTTTCTTATCTTCGCATACCTTTGAAAATTATTTTTAAAAATTGCTTATGCTGAAAGAAATTTATGAAGCGGTTGATTTAATTAAATCGAAATATAATACTAAACCTTCTGTAGGAATTGTTTTGGGTAGTGGCCTTGGAAGTTTTACCGGTGAAATAGAAATGGAATGTGAAATACCTTATGCTGATATTCCGCACTTTCCGGTGAGCACGGTGGAAGGACACAGTGGTAAATTAATTTTTGGAAATTTATCCGGGAAAAAAGTGGTTGCCATGGCGGGCCGCTTTCATTATTATGAAGGCTATTCTGCACAGGAAGTGGTTTTCCCGATAAGGGTTTTAAAATTTTTAGGAATCGAAACTTTATTGATCAGCAATGCTGCAGGCGGTACCAACACTACTTTTAAAGTAGGCGATCTAATGATCATTAAAGATCACATCAGTTTACTAACCACCAATCCGCTTATTGGAAAAAACGAAATTGATTTAGGGCCAAGATTTCCGGATATGAGTGAGCCTTATAAAAATTACCTGATCGCCAAAGCAAAAGAAATAGCGCAGGAAAATAAAATAACTCTAAAAGAAGGCGTTTATGTAGGCGTTACCGGGCCTACATTTGAAACAAGAGCAGAATATAAAATGCTTAATATATTAGGTGGTGATGCGGTAGGTATGAGTACTGTGCAGGAGGTGATAGCCGCGGTACACCTTGGCTTACCGGTTTTTGCAATAAGTGTAATTACCGATGTTGGCATCAGGGAAGATGATAATAAAATAACCCATGAGGAAGTATTACAGGCAGCTAAAGATGCAGGACCCGGGCTTACTTTAATATTTAAACAATTGATTGCGCAGTTATAAGAAATCATGTGCATGATTATTTCACAAAAAATATTTTACTCTATTCGCCTGATCAAAAAATTAGGTTTTGTATTTATTTTAATGGCATGCGCTCGTTTTTCTTATGCGCAATTACCGCGAATAGGACAGGGAGCCGGGAACCTAAGAAATGCCATGGGATCTTCAAATACTAAAGGGCAAAGTGATACTATCGGATTTCAACATCGTGATGATGCGGCGGATTCCATCACCATTTCTTACCGCTATCTCGACTCATTAAAAATTGATCATCTTGATTCTTCCATAAATGATTTTGGTAAATTTTATACGGTTCCTACTGGTTATATTACCTTGGGAAATAATGGCAATGCCGCCTTCCCGGTTTTATATACTCCTTATCTAAAATCCGGATGGGATGCGGGATTTCATGCATTGGATATTTATAAATACACGATTGAAAATACCCGTTTTTTCAAAACGACACGGCCATTTACACAATTAAGTTATTTCCTGGCATCCGGAAAAGAACAGGTTGTAAAAGTACTTCAAACCCAAAATATAAAACCCAATTGGAATGCAGGTATTGAATATCGCTTAATTTCTGCACCAGGATTTTTTCAAACACAAAATACCAACCATAACAACTATAGATTTTTCAGCAATTATGAGGGCAAAAGAAAAAGATATTCTTCTTACCTGGTGCTGTTGGGCAATAAACTTACTACTTCAGAAAACGGGGGAATACTTAATGATTCTCTGTTAAAAGATCCAAATAATAAAAGAAGATTTGCTGTACCCGTAAACCTGGGAGGCAATGTACAAACCACTTTTAATGTGTTTTCTACAAAACTGAATACCGGTAATCAATATAATAATTTCACCGCTTTTTTCAGACAGAGTTACGATCTTGGAATTAAAGATTCTATTATCATCAACGATAGTACTACCAATTATTTATTTTACCCCAAATTACGTTTTCAGCATACGATTTTTTATACTTCTTCTTCTTATAAATTTAAAGACACATTAGGTAATCCGGACTTTGCAAAAAATGATTCAGCATTCTTTAAGCGAATGTATGATACTACACTAAACCCTGTTAACGGTTTAAATTTTTCTGTACAGGATAAATGGAAATTTGTTTCAAATGATTTTGTGATCAGGCAATTTCCAGAGACAAAAAACCCGGGGCAATATATAGAAGCCGGCCTAAGATTAGAGAATTTTTCAGGATTTTTTTATTCAGGAAAAAAGAATTTTTATAATGTGGTTTTGCATGGCGAATACCGAAATAAAACCCGCAATAAAAAATGGGATGCGCTCCTAAACGGCGAATTTTATGCAACCGGTTTGAATGCCGCCGACTTTAATGTTTACGCCAACCTTACCCGTTTTCTAAATACAAAATTGGGTGATGTGCAGGTTTCATTTCAAAATGTTAACCGTTCGCCATCTTATATTTTTGCGGGAATTTCTTCTTTTAATTTTGATAAGAACTCACTCACTAAAAAAGAAAATATAACTGTATTAACAGCTATGGCCAATAATCCGAAATTCACATTAATGGCCAGGAATATTTCTATCGCTAATTATACTTATTTCAAAGATTTTTATCATACCGATCAATTTAATGGCCTGGTAAATATTACCCAGTTTACGGCTTCAACAAAAAATAAAATTATAGGCCATCTTAATTTATACAGTGATTTTATTGTACAGCAAACCGCCGGGACAAATCCTATCCATGTTCCTTTATTTTACACACACCAGAGACTTGCCTTTGAAGGTAATTTTTTCAAAAATTTAAATTTGAGTACAGGCATCGATGTAAAATATAATACGCCTTACAAGGCCAATAATTATTCTCCGGTTATGGGTAAGTTTTTTCCACAGGATAGCATTACCATCAGTAATTTACCTCAATTGGATTTGTTTTTTAATTTCAGAATAAAATCATTCACCGGTTTTATAAAAATGGAAAATCTCAATACTGTAGATGTCACACATGGCTTTGGATTTACCAATAATAATTTCGCCGCTCCCCTTTATCCTACACCCGGGTACCTTTTTAGATTTGGTATACAATGGGGGTTTGTTAATTAACTGTCTGCCGACCGCAAAGAAATGAAAGAAAAAATGAATAACTAAATCATCAATAAATGTTGATCAGAAAAATTATAACAGATGATAATGCAGCACTTGCTATAATCATCCGTACTTCATTAAAAGAATTTAATGCAAATAAACCCGGCACTGTTTATTTTGACGAAACGACGGATCATTTAAGTGATGTATTCAAAACAAAAAAATCAGCCTATTATGTAATAGAAATAGATGGCAAAATAGCCGGTGGTGGCGGTTTCTATCCTACGGATGGTTTACCTTCAAATACCTGCGAATTGGTAAAAATGTACCTGGCAAAAGAATATCGCGGCAAAGGCCGGGGAAATATTCTTTTGCAAAAATGTATGGACGAAGCAAAGAAACAGGGTTATCAAAAAATGTATCTTGAGTCAATGCCGGAACTTGTAAATGCCATCGCGATGTATGAAAAAAATGGTTTTACTCATATTTCCCAACCCATGGGAAATAGCGGCCATACAGGTTGCGAGGTGTGGATGATGAAAGATTTGTAAAATACCATGCATCCTGCCTGACGAATATTTATGAACATTTTGTTGAAAACTTGCTCAACCAATCTTTGCTCAATAGGGCAATAGTTTTTAAATTTGACAAAATCTGTCAAAACAGATAAATTCAAAATGGACAGTTTTGGCGACACAATACGGAAACTAAGAGAGGAAAAGGAACTGCCCTTGCGGACAGTTGCCGCTTTTCTTGACATTGACCAGGCCATTCTTAGTAAAGTAGAAAGGGGGCAACGAAAACCAACACGGCAACAGGTTGTAAAACTTGCTGAGTATTTTAAAGTAAAAGAAAATGACTTGCTGGTTGCATGGCTTAGCGACAAAGTTGTGTATGAGTTGGAAGATGAAGAAGTGGCGCTGCAGGCATTACAGATGGCAGAAGAAAAAGTAGCATATACTGCTTTTAAAAAGATTGACAGAAAGGATATCTTAAAAAGATTGAAAAATGGAATAAAAAAATTCCCTCTGATAGAAAAGGCATGGATATATGGCTCCTTTGCCCGTGAGGATGACGGCCCCAAAAGCGACGTGGATATTGCTTTGCAAACTAATGATACATTTACTTATTTCGATTTGGCAGAAGTGCAGCACCAATTGGAAAATAGTATAAACAGAAAAATTGATGTGGGCTTTATGGATTCCTTTAAGCCTTATATATTGGAGCATGTAAAACCCGACTTAAAACTTATTTATGAAAGATAGCCATGTTGAAAGCCAGCAACGGCTGCAACATATTGAACAGGCAATTGCTGATATTGAAAAATTCACAAAAGGCGAAAGCCTGGAAACCTTCTGCGAAAAAGATATACTGCATGATGCAGTAATGATGCAGTTTATAATTATTGGAGAAGCCATCATACATGTGGAAAATGAAAAATTAGATAAATATGATTATCCGTGGTACAAAGTAAAATCGTTCAGGAATATGATTGCACATGAGTATTTTAATATCAAGCTACCTGCAGTGTGGAAGATAATTGAAAAAGATTTAAAAGAACTGAAAAGAGTAGTACAAACAATACTAAAAAAAGAATTTTAACCGATGCCAACACTCCAATTTAAAGGAAAAACATTTGTACAAAATCATCACTTAGCGGTGAAGTATCATCAATTAGTGCCAAAGAAGGAATTAAGTTTAACCGATAAAATTTCTTTACACGATAACCTGATAATACAAGGTGATAACCTGAAAGCATTAAAAGCATTGTTGCCTACTTATGCAGGAAAGATAAAGTGTATCTACATTGACCCACCTTACAATACTGGAAATGAGAAATGGGTTTACAATGACAATGTAAATAGCCCAATGATTAAGGAATGGTTAGGCAAAGAGGTTGACATTGAAGATATGACAAGGCATGATAAATGGCTTTGCATGATGATGCCACGTTTAAAACTTCTTAGAGAGTTATTGAAAGATGATGGAGCAATTTTTATTTCATGTGATGATAACGAATTGCCTCACCTACGAAATATACTTGATGAGATATTCGGCGAAAGCAATTTCTTTAGCCAAGTTATTGTTAGAGCAAACAGCAGAGGTCAAACTTATAATCAGATTGCAAAGACTCATGAATATTTATTGATTTACACTAAAACAGAGGAAACAGAATTATTTGAGCTTGAAAAAAACGATGATACAAACGACTTAAATCTAATTGATGATATTGGAGCATTCAATATCCGTGAATTAAGGAATCGTAATCCTAAGTTCGGTAAACATAATCGTCCAAATTTATTCTATCCAATCTATATCAACCCAGACATTAAAGACAAAGATGGTTTTTGTTTAGTTTCCCTAACAGAAAGCAAAGAATTTAAAATAATGATTGAGCCTTTCAATTCTCAAGTAGTGGAAAGTTGTTGGAGGTGGGGAAAAGATAAAGTTTCAAAAAACATTACTTCAAAAACTCTAACAAGTAATTTAATCGCAAAAGAAAAAGGTAATGGCTCGTATGGTATTTATGAAAAATACCGTAAAACCACATTCAAACCAAAGTCAATTTGGGATGATAATTCATTCTTAACTGAAACAGGAACTATCGAATTAAGAGAATTAGGATTTGAAAACCAGTTTGATTTTCCAAAACCAATATCACTTATTAAACAATGTATTGAACTGTCTACAACTAAAGATGATATTGTTCTTGATTCTTTCGCTGGTTCAGGAACAACAGGACACGCCGTTTTGAAACTGAATAAAGAAACTGGCGTTGAGAGGAAATTCATCATAGTAGAAATGGAGGATTACGCTAAAACTCTTACAAGTGAAAGAATCCGCAGAGCAATTAAAGGCGTTCCAAAATCAACAAACTTTAAAGAAGCATTAGGCGGCACATTCAGTTATTTTGAATTAGGCCCAACCATTGAAATGGAAAGCATATTGCAAGGTAAAAATTTACCAAGCTATGAAGAGTTTGCCCGTTATATATTTTATACTGCCACTGGTGAAGAGTTCAACGAAAAGAAAATCAATGAAAAGACAGGCTTTATCGGCGAAACCAAAAACTATGAACTGTATATGTTTTACAAACCCGATGTGGAATGGCTGAAACGCAATGCCCTCACATTAGATGGTGTAAAAGCTATGCCCAGGTTCAAAGGCAAACAACGTTTGGTTTTTGCACCAGCAAAATATGTAGATGATTATACCTGTTTGGAAAACCGGATAGACTTTTGCCAGTTACCTTATGAAATATACAGGATAAAATAGCCTGAACCATACTTTTTTATAATATTCATAGCATACAAAAAATGAAAAAAAAGGATAAAGACGCTTTAATTGAAATAACAAATAACAGGCTCTCAACATCTATTGGTGGTGGCAATAAAACCTTACTAAAAAATGAAGGTAGCAGGAGCTTTTCTAAAACATTTATTGATTTTATAAACCCCCTTATCGAAAACGACATATTGGATGAAGATAAAACAAAAGCACATTTAACCTGGGGATTAATGGTTTGGAATAAAGCCGTTGCCGAAAGCTATCCTAATCATAGAACAAGTAAAAATGTTGAAGAAATTTATCCTTTGTTCTTTGGTTTAAACAAAAATCCCTTGATAAATGAATATTTATTAAGGAAGCATAAGCTTTTTAGAAATGACGCTTTTTTTATTTACAGCTTCGAAGTACAATGGGATGATAAAGGGAATATGGCAATTAGTGTAGCTGCTATACAAATTGAGAATAATTTATGAAACTAAAACATTACCAGGAAAAAGTGATTAAAGCGCTCAAAGATTATTTGAATGAACTGGATATTGCACGGAATGAGTATGAAGAAATGCTGGCAATAAAACCCAATCTTGCAAAGCATATCAACTTTCCGAAGGATGCATGGGAGAAATTTTGGGGCGGTTCCTCCCCTTCGGGGAGGTTAGGAGGGGCCTATCATTCCAAAACAAATAGTTTAAATGAGCCGCTACCGGATATTTACCTGAAAGTACCAACAGGCGGCGGTAAAACATTGCTTGCTTGTCATAGTATTGACCTGATACAGAAAAGCTATCTCAAAAAACAAACAGGTTTAATACTTTGGATTGTTCCCTCAACTCAAATTTACAGGCAAACTATTTTAGCATTAAAAGACAGAGAACATCCTTACAGACAGATCTTAGATATTAGCAGCGGTGGCAGAACATTGATAAAAGAGAAAACAGAAATGTTCAACCGTTTGGATGTGGAAGAAAATTTAATGGTACTGATGTTGATGCTGCCATCTGCCAACAGGCAAAACAAAGAAACATTAAAAGTTTTCCGTGATGCAGGAGGGTTTACAGACTTCTTTCCTGCCGAAGATAATTATCCTGCACAGGAAGAGTTACTAAAAAGAATAACTAACCTTGATTGTTTTGGTGATAACCCCTCCTTTGGAGGGGCTTGGGGAGGCCGGCAAATAAAAACTTCATTAGGGAATACATTGAAAGTGTTACAGCCCTTAGTTGTTATTGATGAAGGGCACAGGGCTTATGGTGAAAATGCAAGGAACACAGTAAGAAATTTCAATCCTTCTTTTATTTTAGAATTGAGTGCAACACCACCCGAAGGAAGTAATGAATTAGTGAAAATTACCGGACGGGAATTGCATGAGGAAGAAATGATAAAACTGGATATTCACCTTACCAACAAAACAAGTTGGGATTGGAAAGACACGATGCTTGCCAGTTATCAAAAACAAAAGCATTTAGAAATATTAGCAAAAGAATACGAAGAAAATACGGGTGAATACATTCGTCCTATTTGTTTGATACAGGTGGAAAGAACCGGAAAAGACCAACGGGGTAAAGATTTTATTCATGCAGAAGAAGTGAAAGAATATTTGATAAAGCAATGCAATGTACCTGAAACCCATATCGCCATTAAGAGCAGCGAAAAGGACGACATTGAAGGCATTGACCTGTTTTCAAAGAGTTGTGATATTCGTTACATCATTACCAAACAGGCATTGCAGGAAGGTTGGGATTGTTCATTTGCTTATATCCTTACTATTCTTACCAACCCAGGTTCTGCAACCGGAATTACGCAGTTAGTCGGTAGGATTTTACGGCAACCAAAAGCCATTAAAACTAAAATAAAAGAATTAGACGAGTGTTATATTTTCACATTCAAACCCAATGCAGGCACATTGGTAAGAGAGATTAAAAACGGTTTGGAAGATGAAGGCTTAGGCGATATAGCAGGACGATTAGTGAATGATGAAGGAGCTAATGGAATAGATAATATAAAAGAAAGAGAAATACAATACCGCCCCGGATTTAAAAAATTTGAAGGAAAAATATATCTGCCAAAATTCGTAATACAGGAAAAAGAAAGCTGGCGGGATTTAATATTTGAAGTAGACATATTACCTTCAATTGATTGGTCAAAAATTGATATTTCAGAAATAGGTGAAAAGACATTAACAGACAAACTAAGTAAAGAACAGGAATTAACTTTAGGTTTGAGTAAAGAAGAAAAAGAATTGTTAGAAGAAACAGGAAGGCTGGAAACAAAAGGAACGTTGGAAATAGATGAAGCCTTTTTAGCAAGACAAATTTCAGAGATTGTCCCAAATCCGTGGATATGTTACAACTTAGGCGATAAAGCCATTGAACTTCTCTCAAAAATGTATAACAGGGAAACCATTGCTTCCAACTTCGTTTTCATTATTGAAGAACTAAAAAAGATTTTAGAGAAACAGAAAAATATGTTTGCTGAAAATGTTTTCAGGAAGTTATTGGAACAAAAGAAACTTCATTTCTTTCTTATTACCGGGACAGGAGGTTTTGTATTACCAAACAGAATAACCATAAAGGGAAATAAGCAATTAATAGACAATAATAATAAGGCAGTACAAAGATCTTTATTTGATGGAAACGTAGAAGAAGAGTTTGATACAGAATTAGAAAAATCCGTAGCAATTTATTTAGATGGTCAGGAAAAATTACTTTGGTGGTACAGAAATAGAGTAAGAAAAGACTTTCATATACAAGGCTGGAAGAAAAATAGAATATGGCCCGACTTTATTGCGTCAAAAGAAAGTAAAACGAAAACAGACGATTACGATAAAGTGTTCGTAATAGAAACAAAGGGAGTACATCTTGCAAGCAATGAAGATACCAGATATAAGCAAGATGTATTTGCATTGTGCAACGAGTTAGGTGCAAAAAAACCATGGAAAGAATTGTTTGACGAATTCCCAGACCATGACTTTGAATTCCAGGTTGTAAGTGGCGATGAGTGGCAGAATAAAATAAATGCGATGATGCAGCAGGCGCTTCTTTAGCAGGATAGATACAAAAAGCCCAATGTCAAAATTTGCAACTATTATTTTCAATTAAAAAAAGATCACCTATATCTCACTCTTTCACTAATTCTACCTCGGCCACCGGGCTAAATAAAAACAATTTTTTTGTAGTCATATCCTGGCATAAAAAACGTTTTCGTATTCTATTTCCTTTACTGAATATTCTCCCGTTCTTCACTTTGAAAAAACTTTTTTCAGGTAATTCCTCCAGTAAAAAAACTCCCGGTTTATGAGGATCATATTTTCTTAAAATTCTCAATAAAGGAGCCTCTGCACAGGAACTCGCCGCGGGATTTTTAAGCGTTAACAACAGT
>DATCMY010000046.1:0-8732 GCA_036565505.1 Hanamia sp. | reverse complement strand
GAATTATGGCAACGCCTTTCTGTGGCTGTTCGGACTTCTTTGTATTGTTTTGGCAATTCTATTGCTTTTCAAAACAACCAAATAGACATACGTAGAAAAGTAGCACCTAACAGAGTTATAATCCCTTGTTGGCGCAAGCGTCCTTGTGCCATTGTTATTACTAGCTGAAGTTCAATTCAATTAATCCTTTCATTCCAGAAAAATCACGCGCAATATGGCAACAAAAAAGTTTTATTAAATTTACAATTTCAAATAACCAGATCACTTTATGAAGAAGCCTAAAATTGCATTTGTTACCGGTGGATATTCCGGCGAAGCCGAAATATCTTATCAATCAGCAAAAACGATTGAAAAAAATATCAATCCCGAAAAATTTGATCATTATAAAATTGACATTACCACCAAAGGATGGTTTTATCAATTACCCGGTGGGGAAAAAGTAGAAGTGGATAAAAATGATTTTTCACTTTTGATCAATAATGAAAAAATAAATTTCGATGCTGTTTTAATCGGCATTCATGGTTCGCCCGGTGAAGACGGAAAATTACAGGGATATTTTGATATGCTTCAAATTCCTTACACATCATGCGATTGCGCCATTTCTGCACTTACCTTCAATAAAAGGTATACCGTAGCAGTTGCGGCTTTCTCGGGAATCAATGTAGCCAACTCTGTTTTATTATTTAAAAACAACTATACAAGCCCCGACGAAAAAATAAAGAATTTACGTTTCCCGGTTTTTGTAAAACCCAATAATGGCGGCTCCAGCATAGGAATGTCGAAAGTAAATTCACCTTCAGAAGAATTGGGTGCGGCAATAGAAAAAGCCTTTAAAGAAGATGACCAGGTATTGGTAGAAGAATTTATAAAAGGAAGAGAATTTACCATTGGCGTATTTAGGTCGAAGGGCAAAATAATTGCTTTACCAATGACTGAAATAATCACTAAAAAAGATTTTTTTGATTATGAGGCTAAATACCAGGGCGCAAGCAATGAAATTACGCCTGCCGAGGTTGAAGACAGCATTGCGCTGCAAATAAAAACCGAAGCAACAAAAATTTATCAAATTTTTAATTGTAAAGGAATTGTTAGAATTGACTTTATCTATAATGAAGAAAAAGGCGCGCCTTTTATGCTTGAAATAAATACAGTACCGGGACAAACGGAAGCCAGTTTGGTACCACAACAGGTAAAAATAATGGGCTGGAATATAATGGATTTTTATACAGCCTTGCTGGAGGAATGTTTGCCAGCTTAAATTTATTAAATTGCATTCTTTATTTTTTCACTTATACCATTTGATGTGTTCAAATTCATTGCAAGACAAAATTTTTTTGTAAATCTCCTGGCAGCTTTGGTATTGATCTTCCTGGTAGGATTTTTATTTTTTCAATCACTTGGCTGGATTACCAATCATGGCCAATACCTTAAAGTACCTAACGTAACCGGTAAAAACGTGGACGATGCCATTCAACTTTTGGACAAAGAAGGTTTTGATGTAATCATTACAGACTCTTTATACACAGACAGCCTTCCTCTTAATATTGTAAAAAAACAATTGCCCGATGCTGATGCAACCGTAAAAGTAAACCGTACCGTTTTTCTGAATGTGAATCCTTCTTCTTTGCCATTGGTAGTAATGCCAAAACTTGAAGGGCTTAGCTTCAGGTTTGCGTTGGAAAACCTGGCCAAAAGCAATTTAAAATTGGGTGACACCTCTTACCGCCCCGATTTCATGAAAGGCTCTGTGCTGGAACAACATTATAATGGCGCCAGAATTGCCGCGGGAACAAAAATAAAATGGGGTTCTTCTATCAGTTTAATTATTGGAGGAGGCCTTGAGGCGCAACCGATCAGGGTGCCGGATTTGACAGGCCTTACTGTTGCGCAGGCAAAAGAAACATTAAAAGCCAAGGGAATTCTTCTGGCCGCTATATTAACTTCCGGAAATGTAACCGATACGTTGAATGCTTTCGTTTATAAACAAAACCCTGATGTAGTGGGATATGATAATGCCCCTGTTTATATTCAACCCGGACAAACAATGGACATCTGGGTACAGATTGACCGCCCCGTTATAGACAGTTTAAAAACAAATATTACTGACACGCTAAAAAAATAAAATTAAACATTACAATGACCAACATTACTCCTGAAGAAGTAAAACAAAGATTAGATGCAGGTGAAACACTTAATCTGTTAGATGTAAGACAGCCGGAAGAAAATGCAGAATATAATATTGGAGGTATTTTATTACCGTTAGGAAAAATACAAAATATGGAAACCGCAGATATTGAGAATTTAAAAGAAAAAGAAGTGATTTGTTATTGCCGCAGCGGCATAAGGAGTGGAATGGCTGCCATGATCCTGGAGCAAATGGGTTTTGCAAATGTAAAAAACTTAACCGGCGGAATGCTGGAATGGAGAGAAAAAATCGGTTAAAGCAAACTCAACCCGGGCTTTACTTATAGGTGTGTCAATTAACCCGCCATTTATGACGATCCTAATCATTACTAATAAAAATTGACCTTGAAAAATTCAAGACAACTATGAAAAAAAATAGAATGAAGAAAGTAAATTTAGTTTTTGTGATCGCATTATTTGTGGTCGCCTGTAATAATTCTCCGGAAAAGAGCAAAGCAGATAACCCGGCTTCTTCTTCTTCTTCTGAATCTGCAACCCAAACAAAAGAAAATTCACCTGCCTATACTGTGGAAATGGTGGATAATAAAAAAGACTTTGTGTGCGGAATGCCGGTAACAGCAGGGATAGGTGATACGGCACACTATAAAGGAAAAGTGTATGGCTTTTGTTCCAAAGAATGTAAAGATGATTTTTTAAAGAATCCCATGTCCTATTTGGCTAAAAAATAGGACATGTTTTAAGCCGGTATGAAACGGATGTCTTAAAATTAGCGCTTTACAATTTAATATTTATTCCGGTCATAAAATTGGTTCCAGCCATTGGGTAATAATAATTTTCTACAGTAAATTCTCCGCCATAAATATAATTGTAGGTATATCCATTGGATTCATATTTTTTGTTGAACACATTATTTACCTGGAAAATAAAATCCACTTCTTTAAAAACCTTTTTTAACAGAGAATAGGACAACCTTACATTTTGAACAAAATAAGGATCTATACTTCTGCTGATGTGAGATGTATTATCCAAAAACTGCCTTCCTACATATTTTGACTGGAAATTAATTTCAGCATTTTTTAAAGGAATTATATTGATTCCGGCTGAACCTACAACACCGGGTGAAAAAGAAATATTGGTATTGTGATAATTATTTTGCTTCTGTATGCCATTATCATAATCATCAACATATTCTGTAAAGTTTTTTATTTTGTTCTCACTGAAAGAAATATTTCCTAAAACGCTGATCCAATTGGTCAATTTTGCATCGGCCTGTAACTCAATACCGGCGCGATAACTTTCAGGAGCATTAGTCCTGGTATAAGAGCCTACATCATTTATTTTACCAGTATTTACCAATTGATTGTGGTAATACATATAATAAAATGTAACGCCATAATTGAACAATTCATTCTTCCTTTCTATTCCTGTTTCTAAATCATAAAGTATCTCAGGTTTTGGTATTTGAGTAATGCCGGCTTCAAAATCATCGCGGTTAGGCTCTTTGGCCGCAACAGAAAACGAAGCGTAAGCCTGGTAATTATTTTTATTAAAAGAGATGCCCATTTTTGGATTGAAAAAGGAATAATTTTTTTCTACATTCATTGCAGGATGACTTTCAAAACCATTGATCTTATATTTTATAAATCTTCCCTGCAGATCTAAAAAACCTGTAAAACCTGAGCCCAATGTTTGCATCACTTTCGCATATAAATTGTAATCATTTTTTTCAGCAGGCGCGTTGAAATATTTGTAATCTTTAGGAAATCCTTGCTGTGCCCATGTTACAATGTCGTAATGTTTGCCGTCATATTTTGTAAGGCCACCCCCAAAAGTAAATTGAGTTTTATTTTGATGATATTGTAAAGAAAAAACAGAACCGTAAAAATAATTATCAAGCCATAGCCGCCTTATTAAATCTGTAGTGGTAATAGTATCCGTTCCATTAATAACATCCGGAAGAGAATAATCGCTGAAAGCCTGACCGGCCCGGTATTCTTCATAATAACCTTTACCTCTTGAAAGAAAAGCGGCGACATTAAAACTTAAAAAAGAATTCACTTTCCGGTTGTAAAAAAGTTGATAATGTGTTTGTATGTAATTATCGGTTTCGTTTGCATAAGGTGCACCCGGTTTTTCAGTTCCCGCAGGATTGTAAGTCCGGTTACTATCAAGGTAACTTTGCGGAATACCATACCACGCCTGGTAAGTTTTTTCTTTTCCACTTAAAATGTTGAATCGTAAAGAGCTATTTTGATTGACATAAGCCACGCTGGTATAAAAAGATTGCAGATTAGATGTTGCCCTGTCAATATAACCATCGCTGGTAATTTTTGAAACCCGTGCATCTATCAAAAAATGATTGGCCAATAATCCGGAACCAACTTTTAAAGTATTTTTCCAGGTGTTGAATGATCCATAACTATTGTTGAATTCTGCATATTTTTCTTTGTTCACCTCATTGGTAGAGAGATTGATAGTGCCACCAAAAGCTCCTGCCCCATTGGAAGACGTACCCACGCCACGCTGTATCTGTATCGAATTTAAGGAGGAAGCGAGATCCGGCAGATCTACAAAATACGTTCCCTGGCTTTCAGCATCGTTATAAGGAATTCCATTGAGCGTAACATTAATTCTTGAGGCATCAGTTCCCCGGATATGAATGCCGGTATAGCCTACTCCATTGCCCGCATCGGAGTTAACCACAACTGAAGGAGTTTGATTTAAAATAAAAGGAAGATCCTGTCCAAGATTTATTTTTTCAATTTGTTGCTTACTGATATTTGTTTTGGTGAAAGGAGCTTTATCTGCCGCTCTTATCGAGGTCACCTCTATATTATCCAGCATTAACGTATCGCTGAGTTTGTGTACAGTAGTATCCTGTGCCTGTACTAAAAAATTAAAACTAAAGAAAGAAAATGCTAATATAATTTTTTTCATGTTTGTACTTTAATGACCAATACAATGCATGAAAAAGAGGGCTGTAAAAATTTGTTTTCCTCCCTTCGCAGGCATTATCCTGATCAGGTATGCGGGTATTTTCTCAGCAATCTCGTCAAGTGACGGGATGCACCCCGGTAAATAATTGTTTTAAAATGCAAAGATAAGGAAGAAGAAATTATTTTTAAAAAATTGTAACTTTTCTTTTTCATAATCGTTATACTAAAAATAAATTTCAGATGAAATATCTATTTGTTTTCCTATTATCAGCATTTGCTATCAGTTTATCAGCACAAACCGTAATTAATGATAAGAATGCAGAGGTTAGAAATGTAACTGATTTTACGGGAATAAAAGTTAGCGGTGGTATCGATGTATATTTATCGCAGAGTAATGAATATGCACTGGCAGTAAGCGCATCAGAAGATAAATACCGCGATGAAATAAAAACGGAAGTAATAAATGGTGTCTTAAACATTTCATATAACGGTGGTGGGTTCAGGTTTAGTTCCAACCGTAAATTGCGTGCTTACATTTCATTCAAAACACTTGAAAGCCTTGAAGCATCAGGTGCCTGCGGTATATTAATTAACGGATCTTTCAAGGTCAACACTTTCAAAATCAAGCTTACGGGTGCATCTGATATAAAAGGAAATGTAATCATTGATAATTTCATCATTGATTTAAGTGGCGCTTCTACCGTAAAAGTAAATGGAAACGTACAAAACTTAAAGATAGATGCAAGTGGGGCAAGCGATGTAAAAAATTATGATCTTATAACGGATAATTGTGAAGCAACGCTTTCAGGCGCATCGGATGTAAGAATCACTATCAACAAATCTATTTCGGCAAAAGCAAGTGGCGCCAGCAGTTTATATTATAAAGGAAATCCGGAAAGGAAAGATATAGAAACAAGTGGTGCCAGCAATATTTCTCAAAGAAATTAAGCGTTTTTATTTGCCAACAGCCCAAATTAAAAACTGCGGAAATATTTTACTCCATGATTCATAATCATGCTTTCCTTCTTTTACTTCGGTGTAAACAATATCCTGTGGAGGGCATACATTTTTCTTTTTTATTAAATCTATGAGGTCTTTGGTATCGTCAATTACATCGATTATTCCGTCCTTATCCCTATCAGCAGTTTCTTCATTTGCACCTGCATAGAACCAATATTTTAAATGAGGCCGTTTCCTCGACGATCTTATTTTATTGATAATGATCCTGTTTTTATCATTAGAATAATTAGAGTCTGCGGCATCTTTATCTCTAAACCAAAAAGATCCTGAGAGCACACCCACTTTATCTATTTTATCGGCATTATCCCATGCAATGTCAAAAGCAGAAAGCCCGCCAAGCGAAGTGCCTGCAATAGTTATTGAATTAAATTTTCTAACCGCTGATTTCTTTTTTATAAAAGGAAGCAATTCATTAATAATAAAGTTGCTGTATTTTTCGGCTGAGGCTCCATTTTTCTGATAATCAGGATAACCGGCCACGCCATATTCCTGCATTCTGTCAAAAGCATTAATTCCAACAACTACCAATGGCAGAATTAACTTTTTGTTGTACAAGCTGTCAACAATATTTTTTACACGAAGTTGACCCATATCCTGTCCATCATTCAAAAGTAAAAGATTAAAATCTCCTTTATCTTTTGGAACAGGTGTACTGATGATCGTTAAACTAATATGCTTTTGAAGATGACGTGAATACACTTCATCTTTATTTTCCTTTATTTTAGAACTGCATGCGGCCAATAATATCACATAAAAAAGAAGTAAAATGTTATAAGTTTTAATCATTGTCAAATTTTATGATTTGCTAAAGTATATAAATTTGGTGGCAAGTAGTTAACCCCTTACATTTGCAACTCAAAATCGCGAAGTAGAGCAGCGGTAGCTCGTCGGGCTCATAACCCGAAGGTCGGAGGTTCGAACCCTCCCTTCGCAACAAAGCCTCAATATCTGAGGCTTTTTTTATTGAAAAAGCAGGATCTGATTACCTATAATGCCTGGTTGAAACTACAAAAACTTTTAAAAAATTTGGCCAGATTAGTGTAACTTAGTTAATGGTATTTGAGGCTTTCGATTCATTTGGCCTCACCAATTTTTCAGTCATCCGAGATTCTTAAACAATGAATGTTTTTTTCAGAAAGTTGCCACTCACAGCCAAGTTAATAATGATAGGTATTATCCCTATTTTATTTCTTATTTATTTTTCCATTTTAATCTACAAAGAAAAATCTAAAAGAGTAAAATTGATTGCCGATTATGTTGAACAAATTGATCAATCCGCAAATGTTGGAGAATTAATTTCAAGCTTAGGAACAGAACGCAGATTAAGTTATCATTATATTATAAAAAAAGATGACTATGATAAAGTTTTAAGTCAAAGATTAAAAACTGATTCACTAATAGACGTCCTCCAAAAAAGCCATGAACTTGCATTAGCCAATTTTACCAAATATACTTTTTTAGATCAACTCGCCGAAACACGCAGCAATATTGATACCTCAAAAAAATATACTTCCAAACAAGTAATACAATATTATACGGATGCCATCTTCAGATTAAATACTCTTAATTCTTCGTCGCCACCCAGTAATATTTTTCTTGAACCCTTTTACCAGGACCTCATTGCTCAGAATATTCTTTCTGAAATGATCACATTCCTGGGAATTATCCGCACTAATATTTACAATGCATTATATACCCGTGAATATATGGAGGAAACTTTATTTGGAACCATAGGCCTGTATAAAGTTTACAATACTTATGAAACTGAATTTTTGTTGAAAGCATCACCTTCTACTATCAAATCATACAACGATGAAAAAAATTCGGAAGCATTTAAACCAACTATTTCTTACATAGATCAACTTTTTACCACTTTGAAATTTGATAGTTCATATACTGCAGATCAATGGTTACAAGTATCTTCTGAAGGAATGTATAATTTAAAAAAACAAAAATTGGCATTATGGCAAAGTGTTGATTCAAAAATTCAAAAAGTTTACCAGGATGAAAATAAATCAAAAACCAAAACTTTTATTTTCCTGTTAATTGCTATTTTATTTGTCATGAGTTTTGTCGTTTATTCTATCATTCATATCAAAAATTTATTAAGAGAGCTTAAACTTGCTGCCAGGAAAATTTCAAAAGGAGGTACTGGGTTACAACTTAAAAATATGCCGCGGGATGTTATCGGCAATCTTGCCAAATCTATCATACAAATTGATAAAAATAATCTTATACTGGCAACGGCAGCTAACCAGATCGGGAAAGGAAATTTTGATGTTTTAGTAAAACCCAGAAGTGAGGAAGACCTCCTCGGTATTTCTATAAAAAAAATGAAACACGACTTGCGTGAATTCACCTATCAGAAAGATAAAATTCAAAAAGAAACAGAAGCGCTTGTGCATAAAAGAGATGAATTTTTCAGTATAGCCAGCCATGAGCTTAAGACACCCGTTACTTCGCTAAAAGCTTATACTCAATTATTATTAATGGATGCTTCAGTATCAGGAGATATTCATCTTGAAAAAATGCTTGAAAAAATGAATAATCAAATCAATAAGCTTACTTCATTAATTACTGACCTCCTGGACATAGCCAAATTTCAAAACGGACAATTAATTTATACTAAAC
>DATCMY010000045.1:0-14115 GCA_036565505.1 Hanamia sp. | reverse complement strand
GGTTTTTGAAAATAAAGATTTAAGTAAAAAATGAAGCTATTATTGAATTTGAAAAATCTGTAGTACACAAACTGACACTCAAAAAAAATGAAACTTAACAACAACGGCTCTTTGACTGAATATAACTGCAATCTGGGTTAATTTGATTTATGATGATGATGTAAAACTTTTTGGCCCAAATCATGACTCTCCTGCTTTGCAGTTAAAATCATTGATAGCTGTAGGATTGAGTGTGAAGTTGTAATGTTGAAAAAATGGAGGTTTACAAATTCTCTATTATTCCTGCGATCCCCTGTCCGCCGCCAACACAAGCGGTTACAATTCCATATTTTTTATTGAGCCTCTTCATATCGTTTATGATCTGAATAGTGAGTTTCGCTCCTGTACATCCTAGTGGATGGCCAAGTGCAATTGCGCCACCATTGATGTTTACTTTCGTAGGATCCAGATCAAGTGTTTTAATTACCGCAAGAGATTGAGAAGCGAATGCTTCATTTAGTTCTACTAAATCTATTTGTGAAAGATTCATCCCCGCTTGTTTCAAAACTTTAGGAATTGCCTCCACAGGGCCTACACCCATTAAGCGTGGATGTACTCCCGCACTTACACATGAAACCAATCGTGCAATAGGTTTTAGTTTTAATTCATTCATCATTTTTTCGCTCATCACAATTACAAAAGCTGCGCCATCACTGGTTTGTGAAGAATTGCCTGCAGTAACCGTACCTCCTAAAGCAAAAGCCGGTTTTAATTTTGCCAGTGCTTCTATTGTAGTATCTGCACGAACTCCTTCATCAGTATCCACCACAAAACTTTTCTTTTGTTTCTTGTTATTTTTATCTACATAAATTTCATCTACAAGCATGGGAAGAATACCACTTTTAAAAAAACCATTGTTGATTGCATTAAACGCTTTTTGGTGAGAATGCAAACTGAATTCATCCTGTTGTTGGCGGGTTATATCATATTCTTTTGCTACTGCTTCTGCTGTTAAACCCATTCCCAAATAATAATCAGGTGTTTCAGAAGTTACTGAATAAGCAGGCACCGTTTTCCATCCTGAAGTAGGAACCATGGTCATACTTTCTGTGCCACCGGCGATAATACAATCTGCCATACCACTTCTAATTTTTGCTGTTGCAATCGCAATTGTTTCCAATCCGCTGGCGCAATACCGGTTCACTGTCATGCCGGGAACAGAAATGCCCAATGCTCTTACGCTTATCATTCGGCCCACCTGCAATCCTTGTTCCGCTTCAGGTACAGCGTTTCCAACAATAAGATCGTCCACTCTTTTTGCATCAAGTTCAGGAACAGAAGCAAGCAATCCTTTTATGACATCTACCGCTAAATCATCAGGACGATAAAAACGAAATCCGCCACGCTTTGCTTTGGTAACTGCTGTTCTGAATCCTGCTATTATATATGCTTCCATAAAAATGAAATGATTTTATTTTTAATAAAATTGATTTGAGCAATTTAAACTTTATCTCCCAATTATTATGCTTAAAACTTTTTCAAAGACATAAACTTTTTTAAGGTTTTTTAATCCAAATAATTAGCAACAATTGGCACTCTTCTTCCTACACCAAATGCTTTTGGAGAAATACGGATGATTGGACAAAATTGATTCCGTTTGTATTCATTTCTATTTACCATACTTAATATCCTATCCACAAGCATTGCATCAAATCCCTGTTTTTTTATTTCAGCAGGGCCTTGCACTCTTTCAATATATTGATATAATATTTGATCAAGAATTTCATAAGGAGGCAAGCTGTCAATATCTTTTTGGTCTGGCCTCAATTCTGCCGAAGGCGCTTTATTAATAATATTTTTAGGAATAATTTCTTTTTCCGAATTGATATATTTTGCCAGTTCATAAACCTGTAATTTATAACAATCACCAAGTACGCCAAGTCCGCCTGCCATATCACCATACAGCGTGCCATAACCTGTGGCGAGCTCACTTTTGTTGGAAGTGTTCAATAAAATATATCCGAATTTGTTGGCGATAGCCATTAGTAAATTTCCTCTCGTCCTGCTTTGAATATTTTCTTCTGCAATGCTAAATGGCAGATCGTCAAAGACCGGTTTTAGATCATTTAAAAATTGATTGTATATTTTTTTTATTGGGATGATGTCATATGGGTTTTCAAGATTTTTACTGAGCTTTTCCGCATCATCTACAGAATGTGAAGTTGAATATTCTGATGGCATTAAAATGGCTCTTACATTTTCTTTTCCCAATGCAGCGCAGGCAAGCGCAAGCGTTACCGCGCTATCAATACCTCCGCTGCTTCCAATTATGGCTTTGGTAAATCCCATTTTATCAAAATAATCTTTTATTCCTAAAATAATAGCTTCATATACTTGTGAAATATTCAAGTCTGGAATAAAATGTATTGGATTTAAAAGCTGACTAGGTAAAGTTGCGGCAGGTTCTATCACAGGCAAATTGATACTGCCATCATCATTTAAAATAATTTCTTTTAGTGTCTCTTTAAATTGAGGAAGCTGGCAGCAAAGATTGGCATCTTTATCAAAAACCAATGAGGCTCCATCAAAAACAATTTCTGTTTGGCTACCTACTGCATTGCAATAAATAAGGGGTAATTTATATTTTACCACATTCGATTTGATGGTAGCTTTCCTGTCTTCATCATGAGTATAATCAAATGGAGAAGCAGAAATATTGATCATGAAATCGGGTTGTTGCTTCATTAAAATATCCATTGGACAAATGCGGTAAAGCGGGTTGTCGCCAAGGTTCCAGATATCTTCGCATATGGTAAGCGCTATTTTTTTCCCTTTGAATTCAATGACGTTCCAATCATACGCCGGTTCAAAATAGCGGTATTCATCAAACACATCATAATTAGGCAGGCAGGTTTTGTGTGCGACACTTTTTATTTCTTTTTGATACAAAAAAAATGCGGCGTTAAAAAGATCTTTCCCTTCACGTACCGGGTTCCTGTCGGGAGAACCAACAATAACACCAATCGTGTCTGCATGTTGTTTTATAATATCAATACTTTTAAAACATTTGTTGATAAAATCATTAAAGTCTAAAAAGTCTCTTGCAGGATAGCCACAGATGCACATTTCGCTAAAGACGATAAGGTCTGCATTTTGATTTTTTGCCTTGTTGATGGCATCAATAATTTTATGAACATTTTTATCAAAATTGCCGATATGGTAATTTTGCTGGGCAAGAATAATTTTCATTTGGTAAAATTAGTAGAATAAAATGTTCATTACTTTTTTCATTTAACAAAGCACTCATAATTTTTTTCCTTTTATTTGTTGTATGAAGAAAATTCTATTACCGCTTTTAGTCACAATTATTTTGTTTTCCTGCAATAGCAAAAATAATATTCCTGATGTTTCCTCTATTAAAGTAACTATAGAAACCAAAAGATTTGAGCAGGATTTTTTTGCAATAGATACCGTAAATGTTGCAGAATCTATAAAGATGATTTTGCAAAAATATCCGCATTTTACGCCTGATTTTGTTGAAAATATTCTTGGGCTTGATATGGATAGTTTATTAATTCCCGGTAATGCACAGGATAAAGCGGTGCGTTTATTTATTCATGATTATGCACCAATAAAAGATTCTTCTGATTTACTTTATAAGAATTTTAATAAAGAAACGGATGCTATAAAAAATGGATTACAATTCGTAAAATATTATTTTCCTAAATACAAATTGCCTGAATCTATTATAACTTTTATCGGGCCTATCAATGCTAATTTTGAAACATCATTTGGCACGCAAGGCGATATACTTACAACGTATGGTTTTGGAATTGGTCTTCAACTTCATCTTGGTAGTAATTTTTCATTTTATAAAAGCCGGGAAGGGGAGGAGCAATATCCTGCTTACCTCGCCAATAATTTTGATGCGCAACATATACCTGTAAACTGCATGAGAAATATTATTGATGATATGTATCATGATAATAGTAATGGCAAACCGTTGGTAGAACAGATGGTAGAGAAAGGAAGACGTTTATTTCTAATCACAAAATTTTTGCCTCACACTCCAGATAATGTATGTATAGGCTATACCAGCGAGCAAATGAAAGATGTATATAAAAATGAAGCAGTAATCTGGGATTTCTTTTTGAATAATAATCTGCTCAACAATGCCGATCAAAATACCATCAAAAATTACATAGGTGAAAGTCCCAAAACACAGGAGTTGGGCGAAGGAGCGCCTGGAAATTTAGGAACCTTTTCGGGTTTGCAGATAGTGAGAAAATACATGGAAAAATTTCCTGAAACTAAACTTCCTGACCTGATGAAAATAGATCCAAGAGAAATTTTTAACCAGGCAAAATACAAACCGAAGAGTTAGTTCATTTTTGCAGGAACAACCATTTCAAATGCGGGAATATTGATAATAAAAGTCTGTTTATTATGATAGTTTTCCATAAAATACATGCCATGCATCTTGCCCATTTCGCTTTTTAAATTGCAGCCGCTGATATATTGGTATTTTTCTCCAGGATTGATTATAGGTTGTACTCCTATAACGCCTTCTCCTTCTACTTCCCGGTGTTCAGCATTGCTGTCGAAAATATACCAGTGCCTTCGTAATAATTGCACGGGGAAAGTATTATTATTTTCAAGTGTGATGCGGTAAGCAAACATATACTCACTGGTAATTGGATTGCTATATTCGGGTTGGTAAAATGTTTCAACACTTATGGTTACTCCTTCAGAAATTTTTGATATCATGGCTCATTAGGTTATTGAAAATTTATTAAAACTGATGCAACTAAGTTAATGATATTTTAATTATTTTTTACAATTTTCAATTTGAATGGATGGAATTGCTCTTTATATTTTTAGAAAAAAAAAGCAGTTCAATTGATCATTTTAGAATTAGATTTTTTTTGATTTTGTATATCCATTCTTTACAAGCCATTGCAAAACTTTTTCTCTATGATCTCCCTGAATGATGATTTCATTATTCTTTGCGGAGCCACCGCTGCCACAAAAAGTTTTTAATTGTTTTGCGAGGATTTCAATTGCTGATTCAGTCATAGAAAATCCATCTATAATAGTTACAACCTTTCCTCCGCGATGTTTTTTATCAAGTTTTATCTTTAAAAATTGTTCGTTTGCTGGCAAAGTTTTTTTCGATTCTTTTTCTTCTGAAAAACTATAATCAGATGCTGTGGAATAAACGATGCCATCCGTATTATATAACTTTTTTTTGGCCATATTATTGTTGTATTTCGGCTTTTAAACTTAGGTCTAAACTTCTTGCCTGGTGAATAATTGCTCCGCTTGAAATGAAATCAACTCCGGTAGAGGCGTATGATTCAATATTATCAAGGTTAATACCACCACTTGCTTCGGTTTCATATTTTCCATTGATAATGATAAGGGCTTCTTTGATTTTTTCAGGGGTAAAATTATCGAGCATGATCCTGTTAATTTTACCTGTTTGCATTACTTTTTTTACATCTTCAATACTTCTTGTTTCTACCTCAATTTTTAATCCCGGTTTTTTTTGATGCACGTATTGCCACGCCTTTTCAATTGCCTTTTCAATACCACCACAATAATCAATATGATTGTCTTTTAGCATGATCATATCATACAAGCCAAAACGATGATTCACGCCACCGCCAATGCGTACCGCTTCTTTTTCCAGCAGCCTGAAATTGGGTGTTGTTTTCCTGGTGTCTAATAATTTTGTAGGATAACCTTTCAGCTTATCCGTATATTTTTTTGTAAGTGTGGCAATGCCGCTCATTCGCTGCATACAGTTAAGGACAAGACGCTCACACGTGAGAATAGTATAAACTCTGGCTTCTACTTCAAAAGCGATTTCTCCAAATTGTATTTTATCTCCATCATTTTTAATTTTTCTTAAAACAGATGCTGGCTCTGCAAAAGAAAATATTTTTTCTGCTACATCTACACCAGCTAAAATACCCTCGTCTTTTATTTTAAGTATAGCTTTTCCTTTTACATCTTCACCTATACAAAAGAGTGTGGAATGATCGCCATCTCCGATATCCTCTTTTAGAGCATTTGAAATCAGTTCTTCAAGTTGATTCTGATAATTTTCAGTATGGATCATGAAACAAAAATATAAAATGATAGAAGAACTTTTTCTAAAACAAAAATTATCTCAATATAGTATTCCCCTATTATAAGGTTTATAGCAGGAAAAGCCGGTTGGCAGACCTTGTTTCAGCCGGATTAGAGAAATAAAAAATCTTTCGGATAAGCTTAAATGACCTAAGGCAAAATTGCGTATTATTTAATAAAAAATACCGGCATTTGCCGGTATTAATCTGATGGGGGTAACAGAATTTATCTTTCAAATCTAAGTTCTTGTATCACCTCCATTTCACCTTTTTGTTTCATGTAAATTGTGGTTCGGAATACTCCATTATTGGTTGTAAGATTTCCTATACAAAATTGTGAGCCTGCATTTTCACTTTTATGAATCACTTCAAAATTTTTGACGCCCTTGGTATTAAAAAAATCCCTTAAAACAAGTTCTGCCTGACTTTTACTATATGAGTTGCTTTTTTCGGGAAGTGTAATTTCTACAGTATTATCAAAATACATGGCAACTGCTGTTGCATTTCCTGTCTTTATGGCATTTACTACTTCGGTAATCGAAACAATCGTAAAGGACATGAGCAATGCAGTAATAACTATTGGGAGTAAAAATTTTTTCATCATAAAATGATTATAGTCTTATATTTTGCGAAAAACGTGCCAAATGAAAAATATTGCTAATTAAAACAAAATTTTCTGAATATATTAAAGCTAATAATTAGCTTTGAAAAATGGAAACAAAAAAAGTGATTTTAATTATTATGGATGGTTGGGGCCTTGGCACCAAAAAAGAAAGTGATGCGATACAAAATGCAAAAACTCCCTTTGTAAGTTCCCTTTATAGTATGTATCCTCATACTACTTTAGTTACATGTGGAAGGGCTGTTGGTCTACCCGAAGGTCAAATGGGTAATAGTGAAGTAGGGCATTTAAACCTGGGAGCAGGCCGTATTGTATACCAGGAATTGGAAAGAATAAATGTCGCTATTGAAAATGGTGAATTTGGAAAGAATCAGACACTTCTTAACAGTATTAATTATGCAAAAGAGCACAACAAACCTTTGCATCTTATTGGTTTGGTAAGCGATGGAGGAGTGCATTCGCATATCAATCATTTAAAAGCGCTCACATCAATTTGCAAAAATCACGGCCTTGAAAAGGTATATATACATGCGTTTACTGATGGGCGTGATACTGATCCGAAAAGTGGTATTCATTTCCTGGAAGATTTGCAACAACATCTTAAAAAAACAACAGGGAAAATTGCAACAGTCACAGGAAGATATTATGCAATGGATCGTGATAAAAGATGGGAAAGAATTAAAGTAGCTTATGATGCTTTGGTGCATAGAACGGGCAAGGTAACAGAAGATGTTTTTTCAGCTATTTCAGATTCTTATCAAAAAGATATTTCTGACGAGTTTTTAATGCCTATTATTAATGCCGAAACTCCTGACTCAGGAATAAAAGAAGGTGATGCGGTAATCTGCTTCAATTTTAGAACAGACAGGTGCAGGGAAATTACAGAAGCACTAACTCAAACTGCGTTTCCGGAATATGACATGAAACCTTTGCTGCTTGATTATACCACTATGACTCTTTATGATCATAAATTCAAAAACATTCATGTTATTTTTCAAAAGGATGATCTTGTAAATACACTCGGGGAAGTATTAGCCAAAGATCATAAAACACAAATTCGAATAGCCGAAACAGAAAAATATCCGCATGTAACATTTTTCTTTAGCGGGGGAAGAGAAGTGCCTTTTGACGGGGAAAAAAGAATTATGATTCCTTCTCCAAAAGTGGCCACATACGATCTGCAGCCTCAAATGAGCGCCAATGAAGTTACCGAAGCATTACTTCCTGAAATAAAAAATAAAACGGCAGATTTTATTTGTTTGAATTATGCAAATGCCGATATGGTGGGCCATACAGGAGTTTGGGATGCAGTAATTAAAGCAGTTGAAACGGTTGATCACTGTGTGAAAGAAATTGTAACAACAGCATTAGAAAATGGATACACTATTTTTCTGACTGCAGACCATGGAAATGCTGATTATGTAATAAATGATGATGGTACACCCAATACGGCCCATACCAAAAATCTGGTTCCTCTTTTTATAATAGATAAAGAATGGAAAGGAAATATTAAAACAGGAAAACTTGGCGATATTGCGCCTACAATTTTAACCATGATGAAATTGCCTATTCCCAAAGAAATGACAGGAGAAATTTTGATCAATTCATAATAAACATCAACAACTAAACAAATGAGAAAAATTTTAAGAATCACGCTTATTGTTTTACTGATTGCTTTAATAATTATTCAGTTTTTCAGGCCTCAAAAAAATGCAGAACCGGAAATTGCCTCCAATCAAATTGAGGCTAAATATAAGGTGCCAGAAGATGTGCATAAAATATTGCAGGTTTCCTGTTATGATTGTCATAGCAACACCACCAAATATCCCTGGTATTGGGGAGTACAGCCTGCTGCCTGGTTTTTAAATAAGCATATACAAGATAGTAAGCGCGAATTAAACTTTTCTACATTCTCAACTTATCCTGCCTGGAGAAGCTATAGAAAATTTAAAGGGATAGAAAGGGAAGTGAAATCGGGCGATATGCCTCTATTTTCCTATACTTTAATTCACCGGAATGCTGTTTTAAATGCTGATCAAAAATTGGCTATTGAAAATTGGGTGGCCAGTTCAATAAAAGAAATGGAGTCTACCTATCCTGCAGATAGCCTAAAGAAAAAGCAATAGCAATATTTTTTAAATAAGAAATTCATAAATAAGAAATTTTTGCAAGTATTTTATTGCTAAAACTTTTTTTTGATGCAGCTATTTTCGTAAAAATTTGTCCTACCTTAGTAGGGTTAAACCAAGCAAGATATGACAGAAGAGATAATGCTTCAAGGCTGTCGGGATAACCTTGCAACCGCTCAGGAGGCTTTATATAATCGTTTTAGCCCGCGGATGCTTGGGGTTTGTTATCGTTATGCCCGTAATCGTGAAGATGCTGAAGATATGTTGCAGGAAGGATTTATAAAAGTGTATTCACAAATTCATCAATTTCGCGGAATAGGAGCACTAGAAGGGTGGATCAGAAGAATAATTGTACATACCTGTATAAATGTGATAAAGAAGAATAAGAAGTTCTCTGACAGTGTTGATCTCATTCATGCATCAAGTATCCAAATCAATGAAAACAACATTCCATCAATGTTGCAGGCAAAGCAAGTGGTAGAATGTATAAGATTATTGCCGATTGGATATCGAACGGTACTTAACCTTTATGCCATTGAAGGCTTTTCGCATAAAGAGATTGGCGCTATTTTAGATATTGAGGAGAGTACAAGCAGATCACAATATACAAGGGCAAGGGCATTGCTTGAAGATATTCTTATAAAAAAGAAAATATTGCAAAAACCAAGAGATAATGTGAGGATGGCAGGTATAGGTAACTAACTACGAAATGCAAATAGTAATATTGTCTCAATTACCACACTAACTGAAACGATTGAAAGATGGAAAGAGAATTTGATATGACCAATTTTGAAGAAGCTTTAAGAAATCAGGCTGACCAATTTAAAATGATTCCATCAAGACGGGTATGGCATGGAATTTATAACGATTTGCATCCCGGAAGCAGGTGGCCATCTATTGCTATGGGGTTAGTATTCTTATTTACATTATTGGGTATCGGCCATTTGAATAATACAACCAAACGATTGGCTGATGTCAATTCTGCTTCTGAAAAAAATGAATCAGGTGTAAATTCTGAAAAACAAATTGCTGATGTAAATTCTTCAAAAAGCAATCTACAGGGTATTAATTTCCAAAAACAACCTGAAGATAAAAATGGCAACTCAATTTCGGGGAATGTAACTTCTGTTAGTAATCTAGATGAAAAATTGAATGCTATTCAGAATAACAAAGCCAGGGTAATTAAACTCTATCCCAACGGAATTAATTCAACCAAAGCTAATAAAGTTGAAAAAGAGAATTTAATTCTAAATAATTCTTCTGCAAATAATAGAATCGACAAAAATAATTCCGGAACAACAATTATTAATTCCGGGGAAAATAACCTTGATGATAAAAATTTACAACAACAAAAAATATTTTTAATTAATAATACTGAAGTAGAATTAAATACAGATGATCCTGTAATAATTACAAGTGATATTTCTAAAAATACCGGGTTAAATTCATCGTTAAACAAAGAAAAGATTGATAATTTACCTGGAATATTTTTTGTGAAAACGGATCATGTTATTCCAGTTAATTTAGATAAAAATTCTTTGGCTTTGGATATTCAACTCGACAATAATATTTCAGAAATTAAAGAAAATCAATCCATACATAAAAAGCCAATTCATACACGTAAAAAAAGAAATGAAAAAATTACATGGCTTTATTATGTGACTCCCACTGTGAGTACAGTTTCCTTTACAGGAAAAGGTTTGCAACTTCCTGCAAACTCAAGCCTTTCACCGATTATTGTACAGTCTAACCAAAGTACAAATGGTATGATTTATAATGCCAGGTTGGGTTATATGGTAGGTACACAAATGTCTTATGCTTTTTCAAAGGAATGGCAATTTGTTGCTGGAGCCAACTTGTCTAATTCAGGTTACCATGTAATTTCAAATCAGGTACATCCTACTTTTGCCACTTTGATGTTAAAAGATGAAACCACAGGAATGGCATATTCTCATAGTTATATAACACATTATGGTAATGGCCAGGGGCAAAATCAAATCTCTTTATCTAATTATAGTTTACAGTTTTCTTTGCCAGTGGGTATGCAATATGCTTTATTTGAAAATAGTAAAATAAAGATAAACTTAGCTTCAACAATTGAACCTTCTTTGATATTGAAAAGCAATGCATTTATCATTTCGTCTGATGGAAGATATTATGTAAATGATCCAAATTTAATACGCAAATTAAATTTAAGTGGCAACCTTGGTTCTTTTATTACTTTTAAATCCAATAAAATAAATTGGCTAGTTGGACCAAGTATACGCTATCAATTGCTATCCACTTATCAAAAAAATTATCCAATAAAAGAGCATTTGATAGATTATGGCATAAGAATTGGGATTTCTAAATAAGAATTAAAAAGTACTAAAGTTTACCTTTAATACGTTTTAATTTTTTTATCATTTATCCCAGTCGTTGCTTCGTACCCTGCAACGGCTTTTTTTATTTTGTAAATTTGCGAATGCAAAAAATTTTTACATTTCTCATTTTTGGATTGATTATTTTCAGTTCCTGCCATTCAAGAGAAAATAAATCAGAGTATTCAATAATAAAAAATACTGAATCAGTTCAGACTTTTTTCCCTGTTACCGATTATTTAAAAGGACAATTATACGAATTGGACAGTATGCCCGTAACTCCTTTAAAAACCGTAACTTTTAATGGTAAGATTGATTCTGAATGGCTTAAAAGAGAAAGTATAAGGATTTTTGCAGCACCTTTTTTAACTCCGGTGATTGATTCAGTTTCAATGTCTCCTTATTTTTCAGTAAAATCTTTCCTTGATCAAACGATCAATGCATTTACATTTTCCTATGATCCTATAAAACAATTACCCGATAGCATAAAATTGACCCATTGGGATGTTTATATTAATCCCCAGAGTAGCACCGTTGAGCGCATTTACCTGGTTAAAGAAAACACTGAAAATGGCATAAATACAACAACCCAATTAACCTGGAAATCAGATCAGGGTTGCACCATAATAACAATAACTCAAAAGCCGGGGAAAGAGCCTTTAATAAAAGAAGAAAAAATGAAGTGGAATTTTAATAATTAATTTTAAAAATTGATTTAGTAAAAGCATGAAAATAAATTATACATGAATTCTGGCGTCTTTCAAACAATAATTAAAACTTTACCCAACTATCCCGGCATTTACAAATACTTTGATGCTGATAATGAATTGATTTACGTAGGCAAAGCAAAAAACATCAGGAAAAGGGTGAGTTCTTATTTTACCAAAACATTTACGGGATATAAAACTTATGAACTTGTACAAAGAATTGATAAAATTGAATTTACCATTGTGGATAGTGAACAGGATGCGTTCCTGCTGGAAAATTCATTAATAAAACAGTTTCAGCCAAAATTTAATATCAACCTTAAAGATGATAAGACTTATCCTTACCTTGTTATTAAGAATGAGCCTTTCCCAAGGGTTTTTTTAACACGTACAAAAATTAATGATGGATCGCAATACCTAGGCCCATTTACTTCTGTAGGGAAAGTGCGCGAACTGCTTGAGTTTATAAAACAAAATATTCCTTTGCGAACTTGTAAACTAAACCTGGTAGAGCAGAATATACAAAAAAAGAAATTTAAAGTTTGCCTGGAATATCATTTAGGAAATTGTAAGGGCCCTTGCGAGGGTTTGCAAACAGTAGAGGATTATGCTGATGGATTATCTCAATTGCGTAGCCTGATGAAAGGGAATCTGAATCCGGTTATCCAACATTTTAAAGCTGAGATGGAAAAATGCGCAACTGAAATGAATTTTGAAAAAGCTGAGTTTTTCAGGAAAAAAATAGAACATCTGCAACAATATCGTTCAAAATCAAGAGTGATTAATGAGCACTTAGGAAATTTAGATGTATTCTCCATTTTAAAAGACGGGGATATCGCGTTTGTTAATTATTTAATGGTGAGTGAGGGTACAATTATTCTTACCAAAACAATTGTATTAGAGCAAAAACTGGATGAAACCCCTGAAGAAGTTTTAGTATTTGCAATAGCTCAAATGCGAACAACTTTCAATAGCGAATCTCCGGAGGTAGTGGTGCCATTTGAAATTGACTATCCTCAAAAAGAAATCGTAATTACAATTCCAAAGGCTGGAGATAAAAAGAAATTGCTGGAACTTTCTGAAAAAAATGTAAACTATTTTATTGAAGAAATGAAGCGAAAAAAAATGCTTCAGTTAGAAGGGAAATCTGATAGGGAAAAGCAAAAAGTATTATTGCAATTACAGAAAGACCTGCATCTGCCTGCATTACCGGGGCATATTGAATGTTTTGATAATTCTAATTTTCAGGGAAGCTACCCGGTAGCGGCTATGGTATATTTTAAAAATGGTTTACCCGATAAAAGTCAATACCGGAAATTTAATATTAAAACTGTAGCGGGGATCAATGATTTTGCCAGTATGAAAGAAGTAGTTACAAGAAGATATAAAAGGCTTTTAACAGAAGATATTTCATTACCCCAATTAATTATTATTGATGGTGGAAAAGGGCAATTAAATGCCGCAGTTGAAGGTTTGAACGAAATAGGTATGCAGGGTAAAACGACCGTTATTGGGTTGGCAAAAAATGAAGAAGAAATATTTTTTCCAGGTGACCAGCAATCAATAAAACTACCATGGGATAGTGAAAGCCTGAAATTGATAAGAAGAATAAGAGATGAAGTACACCGGTTTGGAATTACCTTTCATCGCAATCAGAGAAGCAGGGGCACTTTTGTAAATGAAGTGGAAATGATAAAAGGTATTGGAAAAAATACGGCTGATATATTATTGAAAAAATATAAATCAGTAAAAAAAATTAAGCAACTTTCAGAAGTAGAGCTTACTGAAACTATTGGAAAATCCAAAGCCGTTATTATTTATGAATATTTTAATGCAGATAGGAAGGAAGGAAATGGGGTTAATTAATAATTACTATATAATGATTCTTTAATTGAATTTGAATAACCCCTATAATTTAATTTATGAGGTTATTAAAAAAAAGGGGCCCGGATTAATATCCAGCCCCGTTTAAAATCCAATATCCTATGAAAAACCGTGGCAAATATAGATAAAAAAAACTAATCATTTATCGGCTAATTAATATTTTGATGTGCTAAGAGTAGTAATGTGCTAACCTGTAAAGAAAGAAGTCTTTATCCCTTACCCCATAATTAGCGGTGATGAAGCGTTGTATTTTGCTGTTCATTGCTTCGGCCTTTGCATTTGTTTTTCCTGTTTTAAAAT
>DATCMY010000044.1:0-9081 GCA_036565505.1 Hanamia sp. | reverse complement strand
CTTTTTTTCCATTCTTTTTTTCAATTAATAATGTACCTGAGCAACTTAATTCAATATCATCAGGATGTACACCAAACGCTAAGATGTCTAACTTCATCGATTATATATCTGTTCTATAATTAAAAACCATTGAAAAATTTTAAAATACGCAGCGAAGATAATCCAAAAGAATGGATCAGATAGTAGTTTTATGATTTCATGTAAGGGTATAGAAATTATGGTACCGCATGACAATTAAAATTGAACATTCGAAATTTAGCAATAATAATTCAGCCTGCCTTCTTATCCTGGATATCCATACATTCGCTGCACTTCTTTTACGATTTTTTCCATTTCCGCATCTTTACTCTCTGCATCATAAGGCTGTTTGAGATCACTGCCAAAAAGGAAGGCTACCGTTTGCCAGAACCTCGCGGTAAATCCGCCTTTTAATTCCTTTAAAATATCATAGCAATTAGTTCCGCCAGTCTCCCGGTTGATCAATTTCATTAAAACTTTGCCCTGGTAAACTGATAAATTTTTTAGAGGATCGGTAAATTCCTTTTTTAATTCTTTTTCACGGCTGTTAATATATTTACTGACAACCTGCTTATCGGAAGTATTGGCAATATGCCTTTCAATATCACTAAAAACATAACCGGCACGTTTTGCATAAGGATAGGTAACATAAATAGCATTTCTCAGGCGTGTCCATTCTGCTTTTGCACGTTTTCCCCAAATATAAACTCCGGCAAGGGTCTTGGCTTCTATAGTATCTCCTTCATATATTACTGCGACACTTATAATAGTATCATTAATTCCATAATGCTGCTGTGATAAGGATTGGGCATTTGCTGAATGGCTTTTAAAGATAAAAATCATCAACAGTAAAGAAATACTAAACCGGGATATTTTACAAATTGCACACATTACACTTGTAAATTTAAATTTAATACCGATCAATACAAATGTTATTTTCTAAAAAATTGCATAAAAAATTCAATCAGGAATACTGAATTGATTGTTGAGGCTATATTCACCTTCACTTTTTTAATTATTGGCAATTAAAAACATATAAATCAATCCAATCATTACCAATGCTATAGACAAAGCTGCTATATAGTTTGCTGCTTTTACTCTTCTAAATAATGAAACAATAAATCCACATGCCATGATAATTAGTCCAGCCCAAACTAAATTAATGTATGGAAAAACATAGGCTTTCAAGGTAATAAAATCGGTAAGTTTATTAGTTTGTTTTAAGCCAATTTTGAATTTCTTATCAGCGGTAATCCCGGAAATATTCAAATAAATATTCTGTGTGATAACGGTATCATCAATAAAATTGATATCCTGGTTATTGATCGTAAGCGCAGGATAAGCTTTATGCCGTGTACTATCTTTTCCATAAACCGTAATATCCGCTACCAGGGCTGTGTCCTTAGGTGTAAAATGAAATCTTTCATTATCAGGATTTTTAAGAATATTATTTAAAACAAAATATCCATTTGAATAAAATACTGAATCCCCAATAGCCATATCATGTATTTTAAATGTAGCTGTATCAGGCTCATCATTAGGGGCAGAAATAGTAGAGATATAGGTAAAAACATCATGACTTAAATAATGTTTGGTGCCCGGATTAGAACTCAAATTATTATCCTTCATGCGGTAAGCATCAGGCGATAAAGTAAAATTCTCCAGTACTTTGCCTGTAGCTGTGTCAACCCTTTGAAAATGAATATTGTAAAATGTCCTGGTTTTTTCTTTCGCTGCAGAATCATTCAGATAAGTTACCGTGTAAGGCCCCATTCGGGTGGGAACATCTTTAAGCAAAGTAAGATTTTCCAATGGATTTTCTGTTCCTCTTCCTGTTGGGTCTTTATCAAAGGGAATAAATAATCCTGTCTTTCTATTGTCGCTTATCACCTGTTTATTCCCTGACGAAATCAGCATTCCGCCAATCAGCAGTGCAAAACCCAAATGAGCGATGGCTCCGCCGCCGGCTTTTAAATTTCCTTTTAATACTGTTTTTAAATAAGCAGCATTGGCAACTATAGAAAACAGGGAGGCGAATAAGGCAAGGTAAATGGCTACTAAAAATCCGGGACCTTTTTTAGTATATTCTATGGGGTAAAATACAGCCAGTAAAACAGAAATTATAATAGCAATACTTAATGGCCATACCATTTTTTTGATCAAATAGTTTGTACCGGTTTGTTTGTATTTCAGGTATTGTGATATGGCTGTAAGCAAACCTACAATCACTGCTACAAGCACCAATACTTTATTATATGTAAATTCCCTGTCCTGCGGATCGGCAAGGTTGGTACCAAATACCTTGTTATAAACGGGCAATGAAGTAACCGAAATAATAAAGAACGCAGAAAGAAAGAGTATTAATGAACCTATAAACATCCAGAATTCACGCGAAGAAATATTTTCTTCCTTTTGTATCGTCGGAATTTTTTTATAATTTTTGAAATATAAAAATAACAAGGGAACTGTAATGCCTAATACATAGATGCCAATAAGTATATTCATCGCCATTCCGGACTCTGTAAAGGAATGAACTGAAGTATCACCCAAAATTCCGGTACGGGTTAAGAAGGTTGAATAAAGAACAAAGAAATAAGTAAGTATAACAAACAGGTAAGAAGCTCTTAAAGCATTTCCGGTTGAATTGAAAATCGCCATACAATGTAATCCCGCAACAAGAATAATCCAGGGAACCAAAGAAGCATTTTCTACAGGATCCCATGCCCAATAGCCGCCAAAAGATAGAGATTCATAAGCCCATTTTCCACCCATCATAATTCCAACACCCAATACACATCCGCTAAACAAAGCCCATGGTAAAGCGGGTTTTACCCATCCACTCCAATCTTTACTACTTAATGAAGAGAAGGCAAAAGCAGCAGGAACAACCGTGCTGGCAAATCCTAAAAATAATATAGGCGGATGAATAACCATCCAATAATTTCTAAGCAACACATTAAGCCCTATACCATCTTTTATATATTTTAAATAATCCGGCTGACCAAAAATGGGCCCGGCAAGTTCATTCCTGGTAAGTACAAAAGGACTGCTTCCAATACGAACATTAAAAAAATAAATACCTAGAAGCATGAGGGTTAATAAGACCTGCGCAGTATTAACAATACCCATCACAGGGGCTTCTCTTTTTTTAGCAGTTAAAATGATAACGCTACCCAGCACTGCATGCCAAATGGTCCAAAGCAGAAAACTTCCTTCCTGTCCTTCCCAAATGCAAGCCAGTAAATATTTTGCTTCTAATTCCTTAGAGGCATGTTTGTAAGCATATAAGTATTCAAAATAATGGCTGGAACAGATATAGTAAATAGAAAAAAAGACCGCCAATAGGGAGAAAAACTCAATAAAAAAAGCGCCACGGGCAAATAGTATCCATGAGCGTTTTTCGTTTTCAAGTGTAATTGTGGAGGCTTTAAAATAGGAAATGGCAGATATCAAAGAGGCCACAAAAGCCAGTAAAACAAAAAAATGACCTACCTGTCCCGGAAGTAAATGTTCATTCTCAAATGTCATATCGCAATCTTAATATTGAGTAACCGTTTTCTCTAATTGTTTCTTATCGTCCTTGTATTTTGAAGGGCATTTCAGCAAAATATTATCGCATTCAAAAACATTGCCCTCCATTTTTCCTTTCAATACTACGCGGTCACTCTGCTCTAATTCAGGAGGTTTTGTATTCCGGTAAATAACTTTGGTGCTGTTTCCTAGACTGTCAGTAGCATAAAATGTGAGATAATTAGGATCTTTTATAGCATCATATTCAATGGGTTTAGATTTATCCAACCTTGCAATTAAATGAACATATTTCCCTTGTTTTTCTTTGGCGGAACCAATAGTATCATAGGTTGAAAAATCAACTGAATACATTAATAATGCTCCAATAGCAGCAGCAATCGCTACTAAAATTATTATACTTGATGTTTTCATTATTGTACTTTATGAAGTGCAAATCTAATTAAAAATGGAATGACAAACCTCTGAATTTTTATGATGTTAATCAGTTGGCACTATAATTTTAATACATAATTTTAAAAGCTTATTTGACTATTATCTTATATTCTTCAATAAAAGCTGTCTGCCTTTATCATACAGTGCAGAGTATAGGCTTCAAGTCTCACCTTTCATCTTTCATTATAACATTAACACAAAATGTATAGGTTTATGTGCCTCATTAATTGCGGAATAATTAACAATATCCTGAACAGAGAAATGCGAGTTTACTTGGCAGAAGTAAAATGTAATCCATCAGGGCTTTTTTCAATTTCAAAAGGATTGATTTCCGAGGTTTGATATTACTGACCAGTTTAGCTGATCCTGGTTGTTAGAAATCCTAATTGCCCCGATCCTGAGGTGATATTACAAATAAAATGATTCATTGAATCCCAGTCTGGTAATTTTACTATGATGCTTATAAGGCAGTATTACTCTTTTATTCAAATTATTCTAAGATAATTTTGTGAATTAAAATATATAATGATTCTATATCGTTATGTTTTAAGGAAGTATTAAATCTCTTACCTATGAAATTTTTTTACATACCTGTCCATTGTATTGCATTTTTTACTCTGTCATATGTAAGGAAAGCCCGTAAGGAAATTATTTGCAAAGAATCCTCTACTTCATCATCTTACTTTGACCTTACATCTTTTTTTGAATTTTCTGAATTATACCATAATGGCACTGATCAAAAGGAATTATTAACTACGGTAACGTACAGCAATTTTTTTGTAACTGATCCTCATGAATTAGCCAGAACCTTTATTGCATTAAAGTAATTATTAATGAAAATCCATATTTATGAAAAAAATTTTTTACTTAACTACTTTTTTAATAAGTTGGGTTGGTGCAGAAGCACAAACAATAAGTCCCAGTATTAAAGCAGGCTTTGGAATTGAGGGAGAACTAAGAGCTAACTATTTTAATAATTTCGCTCAATCCGGAAATGATGATTGGTTTAATATGGGAACTCCGGGAACTGGCATTTTTGTAATTGATACTACAGGTGCTGCTGCCATAGTTTCCCGTTATGCAATTGATCCTGCATTTAGACAATTACCTTTTTACCGGACTATGAAATATCCTGCCTATTCGATAGTAAATAATAAATTGTTATTGGATGCAATTTTCATACGCGATTACCATGGTACTGATTCTACAATATTTGCATCAGGCGCAAGTAAAAATGGTGAGAGTCCTGCTGATTGGTCATGCCCTGTAGCCCAATCAGTGCCGGATAAGAATGAGATTCTTGATATGATGGTCCATGTAAGAAGAGCGGGACCGACTTCCGTAGATTCGCTTTGGTTGTTTGGTGGTTTATCTATCGAAAATACAACTGGTGATCGTTATTTTGATTTCGAAATGTACCAGACAGATATTTATTACGACAGGGCTACTCAAAAATTTTATGGATATGGACCAGATGCTGGTCATACAGCCTGGAGATTTGATACATCCGGTAATATTAGGAAGCCGGGAGATATTATTTTTTCAGCCGACTTTGGAAGCTCTAGCTTAACATCTCTTGAAGCACGTATTTGGGTAGATTCAGCTTCCTTATTAACAACCCCGGTCGATTTCAACTGGAGCGGTTCTTTTGACGGGGCATCCTCAGGCTCGCAATACGGATACGCGGGAATCTTACCCAAAACCGCAGGTAATTTTTATTCCGGAGTTGAAAGCCCTAATAATACCTGGGCCGGACCTTTTTCATTAGTTCGTGGTGATAATAGCGTTGTTACTACTTATACCGCAGGTCAATTCATGGAGATTGGTGTTAATCTTTCTAAAATAGGATTAGACCCTGTTACTTTATTAGGATCAAATAAATGTGGTATGCCTTTCAGAAGAATATTAGTAAAGTCAAGAGCCTCTACATCTTTTACTTCTGCACTTAAAGATTTTGTTGGTCCTTTTGATTTCTTCCTTCCGGCAAGAGCAAATATTAAATCTAATCAGGATACTGTATGCGGATTAATGGGGGTTGCTACAATAAGTGTTACCAACCCTTTATCAACATCAATTTATACCTGGTCTACTACAGACGGTCATATTTTAAGTACAAGTTCAGATGGAACTTCTATATCTGTGGATTCTGTCGGTACCTATGTAGTCCAACAGACATTACAATCAGGGTGCTCAACTTATGCGTCCGATACAGCAGTAATTTTCCGTAACGTTACTTGTAATATTACACTTGAAAATAAACTTCTTGGTTTTAACGGAAACATATCCAACAATCAGGTTCAATTGAATTGGACTGTTTCACAGAATAATCAAATCAGCTATTTTGATATTGAACGAAGTACAGATGGTAAAGTTTTCGTTACAGTAAGTAAAGTATTTGCCAACTCTGGCAATTTGCCAATAAATGAATACTCAGCTACGGATATACCAGACGAAACATCATTTGACCATGTTTATTATAGGCTAAAAATAATAGGTAAAGAAGGTAATATATCATATAGTAAAATTATCAGTTTATCTCTTCGGAATACTGGTAAACAAGGAATTAGTATTTCACCTAATCCTGTTAAGGATATATTGCAATTAAATATTTCTTCTTTAGCAGATAATAAAATACAATTATTCATTTATGATTTTGCAGGAAGATTGATGAGAACAATCCGTACAACTGCGTCAAAAGGAAATACAAGCATTAGCCTTACCGATTTTCAAGGATGGCCAGGAGGAATTTATTCGGTGAAAGTACTATTGGGAGAAAATTTATTTGTAGAAAAAATGGTACTTGTAAAGTAAACAAACAACTGATGAATGGTTTTATCGCAATAATAATTGCATAATTGTGTTATAAAAATTTTATATATCCATTATGAAAGCCACAATAATATTTATTTATATTATAATAATATCTATAACATCTGGTTATGGGCAGTCACAACTTCGCCAGGTAATAAATGTATCAGGTGGCTCATCCAAAAACATAGGCTACACTCTTGAATGGAGTATTGGAGAATTGACACTCATAAATGAAATGGATGCTGCGGACAGTAGTTATATATTGACAAACGGTTTTATTCAACCTACAGGAGGTCTGGTACAGCCCCCTTTAAGACCCACACTCCTTTCATTTAAAAGAAATGAATTGACTTCTGCTAATATTCGCATATTCCCGAATCCAACTCAGGATATTTTACAAATTGATTTTTCTCAAAATACAGCTGAAAAAATTAGTGTCCAATTATCTGATGGACTTGGACATATAGTTTATACAAATGTAATTTCCTCCTATGGCTCGGGGTTAACTGAAAAAATTAATATGAAAGGCTTTACTAATGGTATTTATATACTTTATATAAAAAAATTAAATCCCGTTTCAGGTCAATATGATTTGGAAGCCGGCTCTTATAAAATAATTAAACTATAATTTTTGATTTTAATTTTTTAAACTTCTATTTTATGAAAAAACTGATATTCTTAATATTCAGTATATTTTTTACAATTTTTGCTTTTGGGCAGGTTCCTATGGTAATCAATTACCAGGGAATTGCACGCGATGCAACTGGTACAATCTTAACAAATCAAAATATTGGTTTACGTCTTTCAATTCATGATGGTAGTTCGTCCGGGTCTATTTTATACCAGGAGACGCGTAGCCTGAAAACTGATCGTTTTGGAATGTTTATTGTGGCTATAGGGAGCTCTGGTGCAACTACTTTCCAGAATTCGATTAGTGGTATTGACTGGTCAGTGGGAGGAAATAAATTTTTACAAGTAGAATTATCACCAAAGAATGATAATAATTTTATAAATATGGGAGCAGCTCAACTATTGAGTGTGCCATATGCATTTTTAGCTGAAAGCGCCTATCCAATTGGTTTGGCAGGTGGTGACTTAAGTGGAACATATCCAAATCCAAGTATTGCCATCAACGCTATCACAACCAACAAACTGCTTGATAGTGCAGTAACTACGGCCAAGATAGCAGATCATTCCATCACTGCGTCTAAATTATCTATAATCCCGGCAGGTGGTGACCTGATTGGTTATTACCCAAATCCAAGTATTGACTCTGGCGCTATTAATACCATCAAGTTGCTTGATGGAGCAGTAACCACTCCTAAAATAGCAGATCATTCTATCACGGCATCTAAATTTGGTATAATCCCGGCGGGTGGTGATCTGACTGGTTATTTCCCAAATCCAAGTATTGCCATCAACGCTATCACCACCAGCAAACTGCTTGATAGCGCAGTAACTACGGCTAAGATCAAAGATAGTTCAATAACACTCTCTAAATTAGCACCTGGTATAACAATTGGTGCCTCAGGCCCTGCCGGTGGCGATTTAAATGGAACCTACCCAAATCCAAGTATTGACGCTGGCGCTGTCAATACTATTAAATTGCTTGATGCAGCTGTAACCACGCCAAAAATAGCCGATCACTCTATAACGTTAGCTAAATTTAATATAATCCCAGCCAGTGGTGATCTATCTGGTATTTACCCTTACCCGACAGTAACTAAAATACGAGGAACTTTAATAAGTAGCACAGCACCGGTTTTAGGCCAGGTACTCAAATTTGATGGTATGCAATGGACCCCTGTAAATGATAGTATCGGTAGTTTTTCAATTCCTTACAGTTCTTCAGCTAATTCTGCTTCCAATTTATTTTCAATCACCAACCAGGGAACCGGTTCAGCTTTAGAAGGAATAAATTCTAGTGTCAATCCTAATTCGTTTGGGATACTTGGTAAAATTAGTTCAGCTACACCCGGAATAACATCGGCGGCAGTAAGAGGAATGAATTATGGCACCGGGGCTGATGGATATGGTATTTGGGGGTCTCATGAAGGAAGTGGTTCAGGAGTTTATGGATCTTCAATTAATGGCATGGGAATAAATGGATTTTCTGATGGGGGTTATGGAGTTTATGCCAACAGTACAACAGGTACAGGAATATTTGCAACGAGCGATCAGGGAACGCCTGCCCTTTTCGATATTTCAAATACAGCTAGCTTCAGTGATGCAGTTTTCACTTCAAATGCTGGTTATGGCAATGGTTTAACCTCTATTGCAACCCTGGGA
>DATCMY010000043.1:0-12889 GCA_036565505.1 Hanamia sp. | reverse complement strand
AACCAAATGAACATGCAATTGATGGGTACTATGGCTTCCTTTTCGTATATCTTGCATCTGCAAATTTAGTTAGATTTTTAGAAGCTAAAGCCTTGCCCTAAAGGGCATAGCTTGAACTAACGTATTGAGACCAGTCAATTTATTAATTCAATTTCAAAAAAGATTATTATGTTAACAAAATTTAAATTAAACTCAGTGAAATTTTTTACTTATTGCATTATTATTACAGTGTTCATCTCAACCTTTATCTCTTGTAGCAAAAAAGATATAAAAAGTGCAACATCGCAAAAAGAAAGTGTTGCAATGAACGATAATGCAACAATTGTAATGCCTGATGCAGGGGCTGGCCTTGCAGACAGGAAGTCTGCTTCAGACATATCTTCTTTAAAGTACAATACTTTTTATGGTCCCCAAGTGCAAATGGGTAATGGGCATATAAGATCATGGATCAATATTTCTAGTGATGGTAAACCATTGGCAATTGGAGTTGAAATGACCGATGGCGCCTTACAGGGCCTTACACAGGATCCAACAAATTTTGCTGCCAGCACCTTCACATTGAAATTGCACCAAAAAGCAAAAAGCCTTACTCCATTTGATCATATTGGAATCGATTGGAATCCACAGGGCCATGAGCCTGCCCATGTATATGATGTCCCTCATTTTGATTTTCATTTTTATAAAATATCATTGGCCGCGCAATTAGCCATTCCACCTTATACAGTTGATTCTGCTGCCTTTAAAAATGATCCACCTGCAGGGTATATGCCTCCGCTATACCTTCATATACCCGGTGGTGTTCCTCAAATGGGTGCCCATTGGATAGATCTTCTTTCACCTGAATTTCATAACCAGCCTTTTACAAACACTTTAATTTATGGCAGCTTCGATGGTCATGTAATTTTTGAGGAACCCATGATCACTATGGCAACTTTGGAAAGTGGAAGTACTATTCACGTGGATATCAGGCAGCCGGAGCATTTTGATCCTGCTAATACCTATTATCCTACACGATATAATATTTGGAAAGACAATTCTAATAACAGGCATTATGTAAGTCTGGATAATATGGTTTGGAGATAAGTAAACCTTTTGTATAGAAAACCAAATCACAATTGTATATGGAAAGCCCTGCTTCGGCGGGGTTTTCTGTTTTGTGCGGTACCCCAAATGGCAAAGTTCGCCGGCAACCCTTTGACTATTGTTGTTTTCCCTGGCGATATGGGAGTTCTCTCCTAACAAACCACTTCCATTACAACTAATAATCAAAATTGTAAAATTTAGAGTAAAAGAAAATTTACAAAAGACAAAAATCAAAAAATTACTTATTTCATTTCATTCAGGCATTCACAACATCAAAGACAAGACAGAAAAGGAATCAGGAAGATTAATTCAGAGTTAAAGTATTTTCTTAACTTGATTAAGAAAATACTTTAAAATGCATAAGAAAATCTATAAACTGGTGACGATACTAATTTTTGTTGTCTCACCGCTTTCATATTTGCAAGCCCAGCAAATTTCAAATGCCACAAAATTATTGAGACAGGAATATAATTTAGTTCCACAACATTCTAAAGACACACAGTATTATGAAATGGAGTCAAAATTGCAGAAGCATGCGCCGGATGGAACTCCACAGGGATGGGACATTTATCGTTTATATCTTCGTTGCGTTCCATCTTTCGATACTTCGCGGGGAGATGAATATACTTGCCTGAAATTTACAGTGCAAATCAATAATTCTGCAGAAGTGTTGATACCCTCACTGACTAACTGGAAATATTTTTTTTCGTTACATGCCGGATATGATAAAAAAGGCCAGGTTTTTGGAATTGACCATGGCAAATTTGAGAACCTAACTGAAGAAAATGGAAAAATGCTTCCGATTGAAAATTCTTATCATGTTTATAACGCTTTTATTGACTTTCATTCAATGAGTGTGTTTGCCGAAAAAACTACAGCAGGTAATGGGGTTCAGAATTTGAAACGCATCGGAGATGAAATTGTACATGCAGCTTCATTTACACAACCACCTGTAAACCTCGGAAGCCAGATTGCTGAAGGCTCTTATTTTAAAAATGGAGAAATCCTCCTGACATTTAAAGGGTTGGGGCTGGTGAATGAAAAGGCCTGTGCACTGCTGGAGTATGATTCAGGAGAAAGCTCATTTTATATGTTAACGAAACCCATGGCAAATATGGAAGTAACTACTAAAGGAAGTTCTCATTATTGGGGAGATATTTACAAAGATCTTTCTACAGGATGGATTCAAAAAGCAATACTGCATGAGATGGTAATTAGTGAAACCAATGTACCTGGTATGGCAAACAAAATAAATGCTGTTGTTGAGAGAAGTATTTCTATAAAAAATGTGAAGCGGATCGATTAAATTTTGAATATTGCCGAACTGAGTAAACAGGAGAGATTAGCTTCAAGGAGCAATTAGCTTCAAGTTTTTATAAAAAAATAGGCCCTAGTAGAAACAAGGGCCGTTTACCAAAACTAACTGCTTATGAGAATTTGAATTTTAATATTTAATTCAAATGATTCAAATGCAATGCCAAATTTAGATCAGAATGACAATAATAGAAAGGAGTTGGCAACACATTAACAGATAATTAATTCAGGATTATATATTTAATTCGCAATCAATAGTACCGTCGCTTTAGCTTGGGCATAAAGATTCCTTTTTTGTTTATCGGCATTAACCAAAATATATAATGTAATTTTTAATAACCTGGTTAAAGTCATTAAACTCCCTCATTTTTATCCCCGCGCTAAAGCGACGAGGCAACTAAAAACTTATAACTTAATGAACTTTGCTAACTAAATGCCTAATCCTAATTAATTAATTTAGTTTAACAGCTATGGGTGTTCCCAATCTAAGAGATAAGACTTCCCCGAAATCGTGAAAACTGCCGTCTGATCTTCAACCAAATGCGGGCTGCAATAACCCGATAATGATCATGTAGAAATGCCCGCCCCCCTATTGCCGGTATACATCCTTTACACAAAAAAAGACTGTCTTTTTCAAAACAGTCTTTAATAAAATAAATAAGCGATATTTTTTAATGATGACGGGCATGCTGCCTGTGAATTTGAGCATTGGCATGCTTCATTGGATGTTTTACACCATCCTTTTTTAAGTCTTTAACATCACCTGCTATGTTTTTTTTGTCTGCCTTTATATCTTTGGTTTGAACTAAAGCTGCCGCTTTTTCACCATGTTTTAGTTCAAAGTTTCTTTGGCGTTTGTCGCGGCGAACTTCCTTGTCGTCCTTTCTTAAATCCTTCATGTCTTGTTTTTTGTCGGTTTTCGGAGTAGTTGTTTGTGCAAATGCTCCTGCTGCAAACATGGCTACCAATAGAGTTAAAATTACTTTTTTCATGTTTTACTTTTTAATTGTTTTGTGTTTGATTTTTTGTTTGATTTTAAAATATTAATTGTTATCAATAAGAAGCATTATGATTAAAATATTATAATAAGGTTTAATTGATTTCAGTATTAATTTTATACTTTAATTAATCATTATTTAAAAATTATAGGTTACCCCGACCGACCAATAAAACACATTGCTTATTTTCTCAGTAGAAGTTTTTGTATAGCTATTGCCCACAGCGGGTTTTACGGTGAGTACAACAATAGTAGGATTTGCAGGTACCGCCAAAGTAGATGTAAAATTAAAAGTGAAATCACCGGCTGTATAATTAACAGGCAAAGCAAATTCATAATCCATTATTTTGAACTCAGCCGCATTGGGCAGGTAGGCTGTAATAGTAACCCCTCCCGGCGCATTTGCTTTTTTTCGCCTGGGAGAATACTTTCTTTTAGTATAGTAGGAGCTATAATAATTTTGTGTACTTGCATTTAATAAAAAAGAGGGGGCTATCTCGAGATTATCATCTGCTGCAAAAAAAGAATGGCCTGCACCAAGCCCTACGCTATAATCTGCTTTGGTATTAAAAGCAATTTCTGCCTGCAGGGTTGGTTTTATAAATCCGAAGTCGTAAGAAAGAGAACCATCCAGGCTGCCTTTCGTTTCAGACTTAACACCATAACTATTGCTATTGTAAAAATCTTTGGAAGCAGAAATTTCTCCATCAAGTTTATTGGAAGTGAAGGTATAGCCTGCCTCTAATTCAAAAAGATCTACCTGGCTCTGGGAAGCACTATGGAGATAGGATAAAGAACCGGTAATAAATAAGCCCGATTTATGATAATAACCTATGGTAGGCGTAATATAGGGAAGGTTCAATGAATCTTTTCTTCCCAGGTAAACACTATTATTAAGATAGCTTATACCAGCCTGCCAGTAAGAATTTGCTTTTGTCGCATTTTCGTCATTTTCCTGGGCCTTCAATATTTGAATGGAAAAGGAAAACAGGATTACCATAAATACCGGCAGATAAATTTTCTTCATAAATAGTAATTTGGGAATTAACTTTAAAAGTTTGCGTTTATTGTTGACTGTTAATTGGGGAATAAATATTTTACTATCCCATTACAATATTTTTTAGTAACAGCATAGACATTGTTAAAATGGCAAGGTTTAATGTTATAAAAAATATTTTTAACCCGGGTAACATTAGTATCACATTACCCGCTTACCGATGGATGCGCCCCGCCATAGTACGTGGAGCACAAACCATACAGGTACCTCATTATGTTTACCAAAAGCCGGCTAATTCTTATTTTAAGGTGCTGGAAAATATATTTCTTTTGTGAAACAAATTTTATGAAATGATTTAAAAATTTAGACGTTTCTGATAACCCTAACCTTAGTTGAAAACAAATGGAATCAGCGAGTCAACCTTATTATTTTATCGCACCTCAATAAGTAATAAGGTTCCAAAAATTTAATGGATCATTTGTTCTATTAAGTTTTAAAAACCTGTTCTTAGAAAAGAACATAAAGTTTTGAATAATTACATTGTAACCAATTGCAGCACCTCAATAAAAGAATTAGCCCAAAAGCCATTCTCAAAATAAAACTACTTTTGTTGCAGACGATATAAATTATGAAAGCAAGTCAATTCATCAAGCTGATAATTCCGCTCTTTTTCACAATCGCATGTGCCAATAAGAATTCAGGGAAAACAGTAAATGATAATATTGTAAAAGATAGCGTAGTTGCAAAAAATACTTTTGTAGCCGATACTTTTGAGACAGGGAAAGTGATCACTCATGTTATCTGCAAAGCAGATGCTGCACAGTCTTATGCATTATACATTCCCGCAAAAGGCACTCATGAAACATTGCCTGTTATTTATTTTTTCGATCCGCATGGTGATGGATCACTACCATTGATTAAATACAAGGCATTGGCTGATGTTTATGATTTTATTTTGATAGGAAGCAATAATTCAAAGAACGGAAACGATTGGTCAACCACCGAAAACATCTGGAACATTTTGTATGGTGATTCGCAAAAAAGATTAAAGATGAATGTCAACCGTATTTACACCTGTGGATTTTCCGGTGGTGCTAAGGTGGCCGGTTATGTGGCTTTGAATCACAATGAAGTAAAAGGCGTAATAGCCAATGGTGCGGGGCTACCCGATGCAACTGCTGCAGGCAATTTTCATTTCAGCTTTACAGCCATTGCAGGTGAAGGTGATATGAACATGACAGACCTGGTTACCATCACTAACGATCTTGATAAAACACTAACGAGGCATCGGATTATTTTTTTTGATGGCATACATGAGTGGGCGCCTGAAAGTACGATGAATATTGCCTTTGCCGGTTTACAGCTCGATGCGATGCATGAAAAGCTAATGCCAAACGATGATCTCTTTATCAACCATTTTATTGCTAACAGCAAAAAAAGAATTGCTGATTATTTAAATACAAAAAACTATATAAAAGCAGAGGAAGAATGTAAACTTTCCATCAGCATGCTTGATGGATTAACCAGTGAAGTGAATTGGTTTAAAGAAAAAGATGCTTCGATTAAAAACAATCCGGCTTATCAAAAACAATGGCAGGCAGAACAAAATTTGCTGGTGACCGAACAAAACATAAAGGCAGTGTACATGGAAAAGTTCCAGCAGGCTGATATGAATTACTGGACCACAACCATCAAAGAGGTGCAGGCAAAAGCAAAGGCGAAAACATTAACAGGTGCTATGTACAAGCGCCTGCAGGCATATTTATCGTTGGCATTTTATTCTATCAGCAACCAACTAATTGCCACAAACCGAAATAGCGATGCACAATATTTTGTTGGTCTCTATAAAATGGCGGATGCTACCAATAGTGAAGCATGGTATTTCTCAGCCATACTAAATGCCCGGAACAATAATGGCAAAGCAACAAAGGCCGATTTATTGAAAGCTGTAGAAAATGGCTTCACAGATAAAAACCGCCTTATACAACAACCGGAATTTAAAAACCTGGGAACACAAATAAACTTACCGGAAATTGAAAGTAAAATGAAGAATTAAAATGTCTGAATAAGAATTAACAAAATAAAAGAATTAGCAGAATAAGAACAGAATTTACAATTTTGTAAATTCAACAATTCTGTAAATTCTGATTCTGACCAATGAAGAATCAGAAAAAAAATTACCCTATTTGTATGAGAAACTTTTTAATTTTCTCTTTATTATCGCTGGCAGCCTGTAATCATGCGGCTGAAGTTAAAAACACCTTGCCAACAGCGCCGGAAGATTCGAGAATACATAAGATAAATCTTAAGGATAGTCTTGGAAGTATTACCCTTTCCCTACCTGTTCGTTATGACACATCATTTACCTGGATACATTATTCTGACTGTGGCAAGCCCTGCGAAAAAAGAAAGTACAGGTTTCAGCCAAAAACATTACCGGTCTATCCCGAAACGGGCTATAAATACAAGCCCTTAAATGATTCTATAGATCAATTCACCATTATCCATAATCCTTACCTGGATGCCGGGTACTTTGATAATCCGGATAACAAAAATTCTATTATTTCCTTACACGATCATAAAAAATGGGACATCATTCACGACCCCGCTTTACGCAACATTAAATGGGACACAATTGAAAAAATTGGCGACCGTTATTTTTCCATTATTGTTATTGATAAGTATGATACTGGCATGGCGCAGTATTCAAAAAAACTATTATCAACAACTACATTTAAAAATGGAGCCATAGATTTTGACTTTGAATTACTCACCAAACAAAAAGATTCAATGACAGATAAATTTATTGATAATGCAAAATATTATTTAAGAACCATTCGCTTTGGAAGAGGTAATAAATAATAAAAAAGTAATCAATCACACGTGGTGGTCGCCGCACCGGTTGGTGTCTCCTCCAACCGGTTAAAATTTGAAATGAACCCTTAAAAAAACTCTCTAAAAGAATACGGCAATTTTTAATTTAGCAAAGAAAGGAGTGCCGGCAGTAAAACTGATATCATCTACAGGCATAGGTTCATTTCTTAATCTTGATAACACTTCAAACTGGGCTTCTCGCCATTTTGTATTCATTAAATTTTGTATTTCCAACCCAAGCTCATATTTGCTTTTGGTGTAATTAAAGGTAAGGTCAGTTACGAAATATCCTTGTGCCGTTAAAGTATTGTCTTCGTTAGCCGGCCTGTCTTTCATGTAGCGGTAACTCAAGCCTCCGTTAATACCATTGGCCAGTTTAAAATCTAGTCCGCCCGTACTTGAAAGTGGTACCGCCAAAGCAAGATAATTGCTTCCTTTCGGAGCTTCCAGGCTTCTTGCTTTGCAGATATTTACATCCACAGTTGCAAAGAGCCAACTATTAAACTGGTAACGTGCAGATACATCTAACCCCTGCCGCCTTGTTCTGCCACCGGCTTCCAGGGTACCATCATCCGCATTATAAGTAAATTCCTGTTGTAATTGTAAGTACCATAAAGCTGCATTTATATACAAATGCGAAACGGGTTTCCAGTTGATACCAAAATCTGCACCATACGCTGCGGGTAATATTTCCAATCCTTTATTCGCTATCACAGCCTTTGCATCATTTGAATGAAACCCTTTACCAGTCTTTAAATAAAACTGCACAGAGGCATTTGGTGTATATTCAAAATTTAATTTGGGGCTGGCGACAAGTCTTGATCTTGCAGGTTGTTGCGGATTTAATTTGTCTTGGTAATTAAAATATAAATAATCAAGCCTTGTCCCAAAATTCAACAACCATTTACCCATAATTAAATTTTCATCCACATAAGTATTGAATGTTGATTCCATAATATTCCCCAATTGTAAATAATCCAAAACAGTATTTTCATTCTTGGTATGAGATAGTTCACTGTTATTAATATTATTTAACTGCATTCCTGCGCCTATAGTTGATACGAGCGCAGCATTGTTTATATAACCATGATGTATAATTTTGCCATTATAGCCGGCAAGGTTTCTTGATTCTCTTTGCCTGAGCTGATCTCCATTAATAGAGTCATCAGCGAATAACGTAGCATTGTAATGGAGGTTAAAAAAGTATTTTGAATAATAAACCTGGTTTTCAAGCATGGTTCTGTCTGAGAAACGGGTGGTCAGTTTTCCAATAACATTGGAACGACTGGTGTAGCCACCCTGTGCACTGTCAATATAGCCAAAGCGGCCTGTAATACCTTCCTTCACTGCTCTTTCAGGGATTTCTCCTGAGGAGCGCCAGCCACTGCTATAAGTTGAAAGTGTAATACCAAGCCTGCTTTTGTTGCTGATTTTTACATTGTATTTTCCCAATAAATTAAAACGGTTAAAATGCTGGGCATAGTCAAAAGCGCCATCGGTATAAGCATCTTCCACTGCCAGGTAAGCACTTTCACCACGCTGTTTTGCTTTATCACCAAGGAGGTTTACCATTGCTAATATTCTTCCGGTGTTAAACTGTCCGCCTTCTATTTTAACTGTGTTTTTATCTAATACATCAGCCGTTTTAAAACTGATATAACCTGCTGTGGCAAAATCGCCATAGGTGGTGTAATAAGGGCCTTTCCCAAATTCATATTTAGTAACCAGTTCAGGTATCAAAAAATGCAGATCAGCAAAACCCTGCCCATGCGCGTGCGACACAAGATTAACAGGCATTCCATCAACGGAAACATTTACATCGGTACCATGGTCTGCATCAAATCCTCTGAAAAAAATATGCTCAGCAATACCTCCACCCTGGTGCTCGCCTAAAAATAATCCGGGCACCAGGCGCATAAGGTCCTGCGAAGAATTAACTGGCCTCATGTTCATATCAATAGCACTGAGGTTGCGGAAGGTAGAGATACTGGGTTGTGGTGAAATAATAACTGCCTTTAAATCTACCGGTCCTTTTTCAAGAGGCACTACAACATAATCGAGGTTAATAACAGGAACATATTGGGAACGATAACCAATCATTGAAATATGAATTGAATCACTTTGATCGTTTAGCCTTATTTTAAAATTTCCCTGTGCGTCAGAGGTAACGGTTCCTGTATTTCCGGCTATGGATATGTTTGCAGATTCCAGTGGTTCATTGGTTTTTTGGTCTGTTATTTTTCCTGTTATTATTTTTTGTGAAAAGATAAAGGATGAAAAAAACAGGGAACAGGAAAGTATAAAAAATTTAATCATTGAAATAATTTGAAAAGTCTAACTAATTAATGTGCATACATTACCCTGTATGCAGATAATACCTACGTGCAGGCACATACCTTGTAACTATACAAAGCACGAGAGCGTTAAAAAATAATGTATTTAGCCTAAAATATTATGCGAGGGCATTCAGGCGCACTGAGGCGGTTGAAAAAAGGAATCAATAAAATCCTGCGCTTTACCATCATTATAAAAGGAATTATGATGGATCACTAATTGGTTAATAGAAAACTCAGGTTGCGCATAATTGTTTAGAAATAATTGCAACTGAATATCTTTTTCAAATGAGGGTTTGCCAGTTGGCTGTTGCTGATCTTCATCAGCGGCTAATTTTTTTTTAAGGTAACATTTTCCATTACAGGTACTTGAAGGAATATTCCTGTTGACACAAAGATTTTTGGCGATATAATCTTTATTGATTTCATAGCTCAATATAATAACCCACTTGCTGAATGTCTGGATACCAACAGTTAAAATAAATAATATTGTAACAAAATATTTCAATAGAGATTGCAAAATTAAACGAATCTGCCTTCATTTTGAAATATGTTTAATAACCGAAAAAAAAGAAACAGCGAATAGATTTTGAAATAATGATTGAGTTTTCTGTAAACAAAGTATAGCTATTCATTTCTTTAGTTCAGTAGAACAGACGAGGATAAAAAACAACCATGTTAGCTTAAATATTTTAAATTTGAAAAATAAAAACAGAACAGGGAATTGCTAAAGCCATTAATTTTAAAGCTCTACCCATTTAAAGTTTTTTTCACGATGCTTGCAATATTGAATATATTTTCCATAGTGTATGATGAGTTGATTGGCTTTCTCGGTATCGGGCCATTGATTGATATGTACAAATCGGGCGATTACAGCTCACTGCAAACTTTACAGGGTATAGAGCAAGCGATTGGGCCAATCATCCCCAGTTTGCTGATTATTGAAATTATCCGTGCGGCGTTTTACAAAAAATTTCGAGTTATAAATTACAAAGTTCAGTTCTTTATTTATGTGTTCAACAGTTTTATCGGGCGGTTTATTTCAATTGCTGCTGTTGCATTTTGTATTGGACTTTTTGAAAAGCACGCCATCATCAATACTACATTTACATGGTACTGGCTCATTTATGGCTATGTGGCATGGGAACTTTCCCATTTCGTATATCATTACCTGGCACATAAGATCAGGCTTCTCTGGTGTCTCCACTCTACACACCACACTCCCCAAACGATGAATCTATCTGTTACTTATGCGCATTTTTTTCTGGAAGCACCTTATGCAGATGTAATTCGCACTTCTATCTGCCTGTTGCTGGGAGTAAACCCGGCGCTGTTATTTTTTATCATGTTCATTGATGGCACATGGGGCGCATTCATTCATGTAGGAGAAAATATTTTAAAAGATGCACGTCTTGGATTTTTGAACAATATCATTTTAACACCATCACACCACCGCGTTCATCATGCCAGAAACCCATTGTACATGGACACTAATTTTTGCAACCTGCTCAATATATGGGATAAAGTGTTCGGAACATTTTTGAATGAAAGAAAAGATATCCCTGTGGAATATGGCATCACCAGAAATATGAACCCGCATAATTTCCTGGATGTATATTTTGGAGAGATAGCCGCCCTCGCACGCGATGTAAAAAATGCTCCGGGATTGAAAAATAAATTCCTTTATATCATTATGCCGCCCGGTTGGAACCATTCCGGTGAGCATAAAACAGCAAGTGCAATGAGAAAAGAGTTTTTGAATGGTGTTAATGAAAGTACCGCTATTTAACCTTACTTAACTCCATTGTTCCAATGGCATATTTCCTATCATCGCATGAATCGGAAATAACATTAAGAAATAGGTGGTCATTGGTAATTTTACATCTATAGGTGCCAATTATATCTCCACCGCATTGGCTTTGTCCATAAAGTTTTTGAAGCGTAAGAACACTATCGGTAATAGTATATTTCATCGTTTCTAAATTAGAATTGTCTTCCTGATTTAATACTTCAAGCGTATCACTACTAAAATTAAAAAATGTATTTAATGGAGAATCAAGATTGAGGGTACCTTTCCAACTGCTATTGGCGAGTTGTGCATGTGAAGTACTGTTAATAAAGAATGCTATTAGAATGATGATCATCTTTTTCATAAACAAGTTTTAATGGTTATCTTTTTATTTTCTAAAGTACAAAATAAAACTATTACTACAGAATTCTATTTCCCCTTAATGTAAGCATTGAGCAGGGAAATGGATTAGATTAAGAATTAAATTGTTGAAATTGGAAAACAATAACTCAATTCATTTATTGGCAATTAAAATTTTGTAAGGTAATTTCTATTTTCCAGTGACCCCGCAGGGGGTCGAACCCTGGACCCACAGATTAAGAGTCTGTTGCTCTACCAACTGAGCTACGGAGTCATTTTCTTTAAATCAAAAAAGTGTTATTAATTTCTGTAAAACACTTCAAGTTACCCGACCTGGATTCGAACCAAGACAAGCAGAATCAGAATCTGCTGTACTACCGTTTATACTATCGGGCAATAATTTGCAAAAGTAAGATTTTATGAATTATTTTCCCTGGCAAGAAGATTCCAAAAGAGACAAAAGGAATTATAATAATGAGAAGGCGTTTGACAATTTGAAAAAAATATTTTATCTAAATCTTTTTTTCAAGAACAAAATCATGATGAGTTAAGCGTTTTAATTATAAAGTAAAAAGAATAAGTTGCATTTCAATTTGACGCCGGTTGGTATGCTGAACGAAATCAATAATAAATGCAGCACTTACCTAAAAATCCCAAATAATACCATCTTGATTTAATAAGTAGTCCAAAGGACTACGTTGAAATCTTAGATGGTATTATGCCGATAGAAAAAGGCATTGGACTATTTGATGGTATAATCGGTATACTATTTTAACAGTTTTACTCAAATAATTCTTATGTGGGTTTCGTTTTCAGAAGGTATCAATTGTTTAAACTTTCCTTCAATCTGTTTTGATTAATGGACAATAGTTTTAAAATAACGCATAAACAATTAAGTGGTTCAATTATTGATTACCATTTTTAAGTTAATTAAAATATAAACTTATGAAACGGGTATTAATAGTAGATGACAATAACGATATACTTTGGGTAGTAGAAATTATCTTAAAAAGATACGGCTTTGAAGTAATTACTACCCTAAAAGGCGAAGAAGTAGTCGCCAAAACGAAAAAATTTTCTCCCCAGTTAATCCTGCTCGATGTTTTTCTTTCCGGTATTGATGGAATAGAAGTATGTAATAC
>DATCMY010000042.1:0-28569 GCA_036565505.1 Hanamia sp. | reverse complement strand
ATATAAAAAAGAATATTTATAATATGAAGAATTTATTTAACAATTCTTTCAGAAAAACTCAAATACTTGTTTTGTTTAAATATTCAACTGATAGCAGGGGGCACCATTCTGGAATGCATGGCATTTATTACTGGCACTACTTACAAGACGAAATATTTTTGTTGCCCGCCGTTTTATTGACAATACTTCTGAATAAATTCATCTGCTTTTGTGTAGTTTAATTCTTTAGCCTTATTGAAATCCAGGCATGCCTCTGTCTTTTGGTTCAGGCTTAATTCTGCCAGACCTCTTATAAAATATGCCTGGGCATAATCTGGTTTTAATTCTAACGCTTTATTAAAGTCCAAAATGGAACCTTTATAGTCTTTTGTTAAAAACCTGCAATCTCCTCTTAAAAAATAGAAAGTTGGTTTATCCTTTTTTAATTCAAATGATTTATTCAAATCTTCAAGAACTCCGGGATAATCTTTTATTTCCACTTTCATTAAGGCACGATTATAATAGGCATCCAGGTCTTCTTTCAAATTTATTGATTTAGTGTAATCCGATATTGCTCCCTGGAAGTCTTTCAGCCGACCCTTGGCAATGGCACGGTTATAAAATGTTTCAGCCTTGGTGGAGTCCATAAGAATTGCTTTATCATAGTCTTGAATGGCTCCTTCGTAATCCTTACTTTTAGCTTTGGAAATTCCGCTGCTGGCTAATTCCCTGGCAGTTTGAGAAAAACTTATAATTGGACAAAGAAGTAGAATTAATAATGCCTTTAAGAATGTTTTTGATCTCATTAGTTTGGTATTTTTAGGGTCGTTATAAAATATAAAGTACCAAAAATAAACTCTCCGCGTAGCCCTTTATTAAACCCCGCAATGTAACCCTTTTATGGAATGGTTATTTCCTCCAGCTTCGAAATTATTATTTCAGGTTTGCCATTAAAATCTTTCAATAATCCTGTTACACAAATATCTTTATCATTATACAATGACTCTATGGAACCTTTAAAATTTTCATTGTCTTTTGCAAGAATTACAATCGTTAATGGTGAATGAGGATAGGCTGCGCCTAAATTGATAAAGGTTATTTTTTCTAAAGATTTTATACCATATACATGGGAGCAAACCGTAACTGTTTCTCCTATATGATGACTTAAAGAATCTATAGAAATTTTGGCCTGGCAAAATGCTGATGAGTAAATGAAACTGGTAACAGCTATTAAAATTATTTTTTTCATTTTATTTTATAGGGTAAATACAAAGTATGATATTAGTTATGTTATTGATTGTAAATATTCTGGGGATTGGAAATCCAAGAAAGCAATAGTCAAAAAGAAATTAAATAAGTTGAATTAAGTTTAATGTCCGTTCACAATAGTTCCTCAACTCTGCATCACTAATTGGTTCAATGTCTGCATTTGTATTATGTCTATGATGATATTTTTTTGAATAATCGTTTATGTCAGTCATTTCCTGTACCTGTCCAATTAGTTTATTAAAAGGGTCTGTCGCAGTTGAGTTTCTAACCTTCGCTATAAAGACTCCCATCCAATCAGTAGGTAAAATAAGGTCAAAAAATTTAAGATGAAAGTAACTTTCTAAAGCTGGTCTAATGCACCTTGCTATGTTTCTCCTTTCTTGATCGGTAATGCATCCGTTTAATAAATAATTTTTTATAGCTGTACAATCTTTAAGAACACTCGACAAGGTTTCGTTGTCAATATAGAATTCAACTATGCAACTACTATTGCCTAAAAATTCAATTTTACTGCATTGGCTTGTTAGGCTAATTTGATTTGCACTTTTCCAAAATTCACCTGCAAAAATTATGTTGTGAGTCAAAACAAACAATTGTTTTGCTTTCTGCCCGAAATACAGAAGTTTATTAATTGTTGTTGATTTTCTATTTAAATCGAAGCTTGATACTGGATCATCAAAAACAATAATCTTGTCTTGTATGTTAGTATCCAATTCTAGTTTGGTCAAAAAGAAAGCTAATGCTAATGCACTTTTATCTCCTTCACTCAAGGAATATTTAAATGTTGCGTGAGCAATATTATCGTCTTGCCAAATCTCGTTGCCATTGATATGTAATGCATATTTAATCATTGGTTCTTTGCTACTACCTACATAACTGCTTTCCAGCCTACGGATTTCAAGGTAAGGAGCAAATGCTCTTAGGTATAAATTTATTTTGGTGGAATAATTTGCAAAAATTGTCGCTGAATAGTTGTCAAGTAAGCTTTGCTTTGCGTCCTTCTCAGTATTTAAATTTAATACTGCTTGTTTAGATTGAACAAGATTTGTGCAATATCCATTAATAATAGTATCACTTCTTTTCTTTACTGCTTTAAGTTTTTTTAATTCAGTTTCAAGTGCTGTCAAATTCGGTTGAGTAGATGTCTTTAATGATGTGATTAATTGGTTGTAAGCAGTTATGGCTGTATTAAAATCATTAATTTTCTCTGTAAAGTCTTCAACTAATTTTTTAAATTCTGTGATTGCTGAAGTATCTTGTACTTGAATAGGATTTTCTGATTTCAGTTTAAATTTCTCTTTTACTTTTTCGTATGCTGTTAGAAATAATGCCCTTTCCTGAATGATTGATGTTAATGTTGGTGAATTAGGGATGTGTGTTTTCCAAAACTCAATTAAATTGATATTTGCAGAAATCTTATTTTCTATCGATAGAAAATAAGATTCTAAATTATAAGAAGAAATTGCTAACCCAATTTCTTCTATTGATTTAAGGAGATTGTTATACTCTTCGTTGAAATACTGTTTGTAGGCTTCTAATATTTCAACACTTTCATCAAAAGGTCGTAAGCAAAATGGACATGTTTCGTCTTTGATAGCTTCGTAGCCTTGCTTGAGCCATTCCTCCTCCTTTCCATCCATTTCAAGATGTTCTTTGTGCGTTTTAAATTTTAAAAGATAATCATCTGAAATTGTATCTATCGATTTTAAAAGAATATCAGCTACGGTTTCGCTATCAAATGGAAGAGTTAATGTCTGTATTGATGCTAAGGATGGTTTAGTTGTTATAATTTGAAAATTTTTCGCTGTTGTTATTTGAGCTTCTTTTGCAGATATTTTGCTTTCTATAGCTGCATCAATTTGAACATTGCAAAAGTCGTTACCGGAGTAAGTTTTATCAATAGCAAACTCTATCTTTTCGGTAGTCTCTCTGATAATCTGATTTCCCTTTTGAATTCTGTCTTTAATTAGTTGAATTTCTCCTTTAAGAGTTATTCCCCTTAACCCAAAAATGATTTCAAAGAGTTTCTTTTTATGGGATGTCTGTATTTCTAAACCTGTGTAAATATTTTCATTTATAAAATGAATGTCAAATATTTCGATATTAGGATAATGTCCATCCCAAACATTATTCTGATAAGTTAATTTGGGAGTTGAGGCATCTGTTAATACTTCTATTGTTTGAGGAAAAGTTTTATTAAATGCCCTTTTTCTGGTTAATAAAGCATTGTCACCCTTTAGAGAGTTTAATATAACGGATACTGTAGTTTTCCCACTTCCATTTTCGCCATAGATTAAGTTCAGTCTTTCAAAATCAGTTGTCCTAAAGTTTGGTGGTGGAGTATTATAATTATAATCTAAAAATTTCCCTGTACCACTTATCTTGATGAATTTTTTAATCATACGCAATTTGTCAATAAGGTTTAAGTGTCCGTTTGAATTTGAGACTGTCCCACACTATGACGTCTAACACATAGAAAAACATTCGTACTCCCTCTTATAAATCCCCACATTAAAAATTATTTTTCAAAGCCTTATTTTACAATTTTAAGTTGAACGATATAGCCGTAATAGTCACTTTTTGGAATAAAGCATCAATCCCTTCTCTTCTATATGCCTGTTTTTAAAATTAAATTTTTGATAAAGAAGCCTCCGCTCGCAGTTCCTTATACATTCAAAAGTTTCAACATTTAAAAGTAACGGTTATATTTTTTATTTACCGGTTTTATTTACAGCAGGTTAGTATTTTAAAAGGCAATCTTCTTTCTCACATTGCTCACCGGCACTATACTTATATAGTATCATCATAAAAATCCCTCCCTGCAATATCCCTTTGCCATAAGATCAGGAATCTTTATTAACATAAGGCCCTCCATTAGTAAAAGAAGGGCGTCATTGGTAACAAAATCGACCAAATGAGTATAATGGTCGACCAAATGAGTATAATGATCGACTTAATGAGATTAATGATCGATCCCATTAGATTAATGATCGACCTCATTAGACTAATGATCGATCCCATGTGATTAATGATCGACCCCATGTGATTAATGATCGACCTCATGAGATTAATGATCGACCTCATTAGATTAATGATCGACCCCATGTGACTGATGATCGACCTCATTAATGTCATGATTACTGTTTTTGGAGCAGGAGAGCCGTAATTTTAGTAGTATAAAGTAGATTGTGTAAACAGTCTAGAGTTGCAGTTTAGGGCAATCTGCCTCGTTATGCCTTATACGCCAAAAAAAAGGGCTTTTCATACAATTTACTATTGATAAAAATTCCGTAGTAATACTGTTTTTTCTATAAATGGTAATAGCAACTTTTGCCTTCAGAAACAATTTTACGGGTTTGCAGAAAAGGCCCCAATCACAAAAACCCTCTTTTATGAACAACAGTTCAGCCGCAAAGGCAAAGATTAACACAGGGTTCAGCCATTTGTCTGATCCTGCGTTTGGAAACGGGGCTTCGGGTATCCAGGTTGCCATGACGGACAATCCTGACTACCTTAATCCTGTACCTGCCATGGTAGAATTGGCAGCACAGGTAGCCGATTACATTAACAAGCTGTCGGTGGCGCAAAACCGCGACCGTAATGCAGTAGCGGCCAAAAACCAGGCCCGCCTGCTGCTTACCGCCAGCCTGAAAAACCTTGGCAATTACGTAACGCTTACCGCCAATGGCGACAGGCAGAAACTAATTGGCTCGGGCTTTCCTATTAGTAAACAGGGCGAACCGGTGGCTCCCCTTTCCAAGCCGCGTAACATGGTGGCGAAGGATGGCCCCAACCCCGGTGAGTGTACCGTAAGTGTAGATGGTAGTACGGAAGCCAGGAGCTTCCTGTACCAATACACTACTGATCCTATCACTGAAGGCAATGTATGGGTCACGGAGTCGGGCACCGCCAGGTCGTACACCTTTACCAAAATGCCGCGGGGCATTACGTATTGGTTTCGCATGGGAGCGGTGGGCACCTATGGCCAGCTTATCTATAGCGATGTGGTAAGCAGGATAGTGCAATAATCCTGTTTGGTTGCTAACCTTTGAAAGGCTGTAGACGATACAGCCTTTTTTTTATGGGGATGAATATGGAAGAAAGAAAAAATGGATTTGCAGAACGGTATATAAAAGAAAATGAACAGTGATTTTTTTGTACTATTGTATCTTATAATATCAATGAAAGCGTTGAGCGGCACTTTGGGCGGACATTCCTAACAAAGTAGATCTAAAATAAAACAGATAACGTCAATTGAAAGAAGAAACAATACTTAATGCTTTTCCTGCAGCACTTCGTAAAGATGTTGAGAAAGTAATCGAAATTATCCCCGTCGAACAAAAAGTATTACATGCTGACGGGAATTTTTATCAAATGAGTAGTTCAATCGATTCAAATGAACAGATTATATTTCTTGACAAAGAACTACTTAGAATACCTAATCGAATTTATATTAACGAGCCAAATCAGGACAATGAAAAGTTACTTACCACCTTGCAGAAGACATTTTAAACTGCATCTATTTAAGACATGAAAATGGCTTTGTAAGGCAACGTAGATTGGAGTTGTTGCATGGCAAAACTGATTATTTTGTAGTAGCATTCATATTTCAACTTTTAGGAGAATATGTAATCGAAATTCTCGAGATAATTGATAAGCTTATTGATGAAAAAAACATTGGCTTGTATGCCCGTTTTATTGATGAAAATCCCAAACTCTGGCAAAAAACAGAAAGCAGAGTAATTAGTTATTGGGATGCTTATTACAGACGCCCCCAATATCCAGAATATTTGCCACCAAAATATGCAAGCCGTAAAGAGTACATCGGACAAAAAATCGTAGACAGACTAAAAAGAGAACGCACGACAAATAAGATTTCGTCGGGCACGTAGTGCCAACCCCGCCTGCCCCGAACCGGTGATTGAATAATTGAGAACTATGGAATTTGAGTTGGAATATTTTGCGTTTATGGTTGGGAGTTAAATCGTACAATTTATTGTAAAGATCCTTTTAGATATAAATGATTACAAGTTCTTCATCTTTGGGTTGATTACGTAAAAAAAATTTCAATAAAAATGAGCAATATACCATTTCAAACTATCGACTGGACTACAATTGAAAAAGTAGAACATAAAGGAGAAACAGGTACTTCATTCTGGCAAACAATTCAATTTAGCGGGTTTAGAATCCGTTTGGTAGAATATTCTAAAGATTATTTGGCTAACCATTGGTGTCAGAAGGGACACATAGTTCATTGTTTGGAAGGAGAGTTTGTGAGCGAACTCAATAACGGAGAGAATTTTATTCTTTCTAAAGGAATGAGCTATGTTGTTTCTGACGAACTTAGCTCACATCGTTCGGTTTCAACAAATGGCGCCAGGTTGTTAATTATTGATGGAGATTTTTTAAAGAGTCAACCGTATGACCAGGTTCAATTATAAAAATATTGATCTTATAAAAATATCTGTTGACGAATAAAATGAAACGCCAGCCGCCAACAATGCTTGCCGCAAGTGGGGCAATACAATGTAACTTGAGGAAATAGGATTACGGGCAAAAAATAAACAAAATGGAAAATGAAATTTTATTTAAGGAAACACAAAAATTTAGGCAATGGTGGTTTTGGTTTATCTTGATTGGAATAAACGGACTCTTTCTTTATGGAGTGTTTAAGCAAGTTGTAGGCGGGCACCAATTTGGTGATAAGCCAGTGAGCAATACAGGTCTCTTAATTACTTCCGGATTAGTTTTATTGCTGACAATACTATTTATCAATTTTCGACTTGACACTCAAATAAAAAAAGACGGAATTTATGTTAGGTTTTATCCTTTTCATTTAGCGTTCAAACACTATACCTGGGACAAAATATCCAAATCATTCGTTAGGCAATATTCGCCAATTACAGAATATGGTGGCTGGGGTTTGAGGCTGGGAATTTTCGGGAACGGAAAAGCCTTAAATGTATCTGGTAACAAAGGGTTACAACTTGAATTTTTAGACAATAAGAAATTACTAATAGGTACACAAAAACCTGGTGAAATAACAGAGACCCTCGCCAAACTTGGTCAACAAAAAATATGAGTTCAGGAATCACTTCCGCTACCAATTAAATATAAATGATTATCTGGTCTGGTTGATTGATCGGTGGAGATACCGGCCATAGATTCAGAATTTACTTACCTTCAAATATAATTTTAAAAAATAAATTTATGTCTCAGAAAAAGATAATCGTAGTCTTCGGAGCAACCGGAGCCCAGGGTGGCGGCTTAGCCCGTGCCATTCTCAACGACAGCAACAGTGAGTTTGCTGTACGTGCCGTAACAAGGGATATCAATTCAGATAAGGCAAAAGAGCTCGCAGCAATGGGGGCCGAAGTAGTAGCCGGGGATGTTGATGATATGCAAAGTATGAAAGCCGTATTAGAAGGTGCCTGGGGAGCTTATTTTGTCACCTTTTTCTGGGCTCATTATTCTCCGGAAAAAGAAATAGCCGAAGCAAAGAATATGGCAGCCGCGGCAAAAGAAGCCGGTTTAAAACATGTTATCTGGTCAACCCTTGAGGATGTAAGAAAGTACGTTCCGCTTAATGACAACAGCATGCCAACCCTGCATGGGAAATATAAAGTTCCGCATTTTGATGGCAAAGGAGAATCGGATCAGTATTTTATTGATGCGGGTGTACCGGTTACTTTTATGTTAGCATCCTATTATTGGGATAACCTGATCTATTTTGGCATGGGACCAAAGAGGGGTGCAGATGGTAAACTATCGATAACATTCCCTATGGGGGATAAAAAGATGGCTGGTATAGCTGCCGGTGATATCGGCAAATGTGCCTATGGAATATTTAAAAAGGGAGCAGGATTAATAGGTAAAAGGGTGGGTATTGCAGGTGACCAACTCACTTGCGCTGAAATGGCTAAAGCAATGTCAAAGGCTTTTGGCGAAGAAGTTACTTATAATGAAATTACACCTGAACAGTACCGTGGCTTTGGCTTTCCCGGTGCTGATGACTTAGGAAACATGTTCCAGTTTTATCGTGATTTTGACGAGGTGTGTAATAGCATTCGTGATGTGAAGTATTCTAAAGAATTAAATCCTGAATTACAATCATTTGAAATGTGGCTCGCAGAAAATGCGAAATGCATACCGCTTGAATAAAATGGTTATGTGTCTGAATTCAATGCTGCAGATTTCTATGACAAAAACAAATCAATTTTTTCGGGTCTGCCAGATTACAAATTAAAAGATACAGCAGCACTAAAAGAATTGCAGTTGGTGTCCCCAATAAACTAACGTTCCAGATTACGAAATACCCAACATATCTAAAATTTGACAATGAACATAAAGCATATATTTTCAGTTTGTTTGACAGGATTTGTTATGACAACAAGTGTTTACGCACAAACTGATAAATCTTCTACAGATTATTTAAGCGTACCAGGCCCAATTAGTTTTGAAAAAACAGATTATAATTTGGTTTGGACTTCTCATCCGCTTGACAATTATTATAAACAAGAATATATTGAAAGAGGTGACAGTGTTGAAAAATTTAAGACCTTAATTTTACTTGACCTTATTACAGGCAACACAAAAATTAAGGATGTTGTTGCGATAAAAATCGCAGAACTAAAAAAACTTAAAAAGACTAATCCTGTTGTTCAATTTGAAGTATTTGAAAACAAAGGAGAATATATGCTTGACTTTTTGGTTAGTGAAAATACACCGGACGGAAAATTGGTAAGTATTGTAGAAAGAAATGTTTATCGATACAAAACAATAGTTGATAACTCCGGAAAAAAGGGAGTTCTTTTATTTGGAGTTAGTGAAAGAAGTTATGGCGATGACATTGATAATTTTTTTGCTAAACTAAAAACAAACAGAGACGACTTGATTAACGAAGTTGGAACATTCAAAATTCCAGACATAACAATTATCAAATAGAAAAGATACCACCCACCGCTATTGTCATCCCCTGCAGGTACGCCTATCTGTTAGATGGAAAAGAAATCTAACCAATCGCCGGGGGTAATGAAAGATAAAAATAATAAATACAGTTGGCACAAATTATTTTTAAAGGCGTATAAAGCAATGCCGCAACTGTTTTTAGAAAGCGTTTTGCTCAGCAGCCTTGCCTTTGCACTCTCAATGGTTCGTGGGCTGGCAAAGGTTTCGGCTGCCATTTCCTTATTGGTATATTCTTTACATAACAGCTTTATTACCTGTAGCTCCAGCGTATTGAACAGTGGCTTTGGTTTTCCTTTTCTTTTTCTTCCGGATAAGGTGCGCCACCTGGCAAGCTTTTCAGATATGGCGCTGCAATAATAATGATTTCCCATATCCACAGCCTGTATGGCGGCGATCAACTCTTCGGGCGCTGCATCTTTTTGCACAAATCCTCTTATGCCAGCCTGCTTCATGTATTCAATATTGGCCACATTATGAAAGATATCATGCGCTATGATCGCAATAGAGGGATGCAGTGCGGCTACTTTGCCAGGTGCGTCTATGCCATCTGTATTTTTCATGGCAATTTCCGTGATCACCACATCGGGCTGTAGTTGCAGGGTAAGCGCCAAAAGCTCTTCGCAACTGGAAGCATGCCCCACTAACTGTATTTGTTGATGCTGTTGCAAAAAATGTATGAGGCCGCTGCGAATAAGATGGTTGCAATCGGCCACCAGTACTTTTATGTTTGCATAAGCGTTATCCATAATATAATGTTTTTCACATAACGGAACTGATTAATATTATATTGTGTAAATAGGGAAGCAGTTTTGATTGTTTGGCGATTCAATTCATTTGTTCCTTAGGAACATTTCGCTGGTAGGAAATTGAAAAATTTTGGTTTTGTTCTTTCAATATTCCAAATTCAAAAAGATTCCACAGTCTTAAAAGAATCGCCATTGTTGATTTTTATAACGTTGGCTTATAGCCAGCCATCGCCACCAATACTATCAGCGCAGGAGAGTAACAGTTCCGTTTTTTCGAATAATTTCCTTTTCGCCAGGATGCCGGTATTTTATCACCCATACATATATTCCTATAGGTAGAGCGGTTTCTCTTTTCTTACCATCCCATCCTTCATTCGCCTTGTTGGATTCAAAAACAACACCACCAAAACGGTCATAAATTTTCAATTGATAATCTTTAGGAAAAGGAGTGCAATCAAAAACAGGTTTGAATATATCATTTAAACCATCGTGATTGGGGCTAAAGGCATTTGGAATAAAAAAATTACATGGGCAAACTTTAAAGGTTACTTTAAATGATTTTCTATCCAAAGAACAATCATTAAAAACACTAATGGTATAAATGCCGGATTTGTCTATTATGCGTTGAGGATTTGTCAATCCATTTTCCCATTTATATTCTTTTGCAAATGGTGTGGTTGTATTAATTGCCAGTTCGCCACCAAGGCAAATTACTGTGTCTTTGATTGAAGTGGGTAAATGAACAGCATTGCCTTTCTCAATAATTACTGTAACCGAGGCTGTATCTATGGTGCAGCGATTGTAAATAAAAGCCCTGGCTGTATATGAACCTGAGGCAGAGTATAGATGTTGTGGTTTGATTAAAGTTGAAAAATTTTCATTTCCGGTTACAGGATCACCAAATTCCCATTTTACGGAATCAAGCTTAGTATATATGAGGCTAAATTGAACGGGCTTATCAACGCAGTTATTTTTTTGATACTGAATACTGTTTTCACCATGAGTAAAACTCGCAGACCTGATATAATTATAATTAATAACCTTTGGCACTCTTTTGAGGTTTACCTGCGATTCAACATAATTAGCATCTATTCCTGCTTTTGAAGGATCGTTTATTACATCCAGTGTTTTACCAAGTTCTGCAATAGTTCCGGCTGGCCCGGTAATTCCATCACGCCTGATAATATATATTTTACCATCCGGCCCCAATTGCATGGTACGCTGCAGAACATAACAGCTACGCATACATACTGCTATGTCGCCGGAATTTATTTTATAAAGTGTATTTTCAATTTGACCGGCAGAACCTGCATCTAAATCCATTTGATATAAATAGTGTACCTCCGCCGGTACATCCGGATCGGGCATTTCAAAAGAACCGAAATATATTTTACTGCCATCAGCACTTATTTCCAGGTCTTCTAAAGTTTGATCTTGCGGTATGGATAAAACCAAAGGGTGCGAAAATTTTCCTGTTTGATTATCAAAATCAAATACAACTATTTTATTACTATCGGGTATGATTAGTTTTTCTCCATTTGCCGAAAATTTGATATTACCATACTTAGTGATTAATTTTCTTTGAGGTAGTATAGAAGCCGGAACCGGGCTAATAACAGGAACAGGGTTGACACCACTATCTGTAATAAGAAAAGAGTACAATGCACCTGGTGCATGCGTGGTTATCCAGGTGTCCTTTTGATTGCAATGTGCCGTACCTGCCAATACATGTGATGTGTTGGAAAGTAATGTTGTATAGTAGGAAGATATTGAAACCGGCCTTGGGAACACGGCTTCTTCCATATCTCCCGGATTGCGCATTTTAATACTCAGGTATTGAAGCTTATAGGAGTTGCCCTCCTCAGGTCCCAACTCATCAATACCAAAAAGGTAATATAAAGAATCGTTAGAAACATAAGGAGTGATTAAAGGAATCACATTTTTAAACCATGGCCACCAGTCTTTATATTTCGGCAATGCAAAATTGTTGCCGTTCCATACTGTTAGCCCATCTGTATAAAAAAGCAAGTTTCCATTTTTATCACAAATTGATGAAACATAATAGGGGGGAGTTTTTCCGTTTGATTTAGATATAAAAGGAGTAACCGGATCTGTATTAAAGTTTAACCCAATATTGTTTCCAAAAGCCCAAATGTTATTTCTTTTTTGGGCATTTGAATTACCATGGAAAAAAGCCACAACAAGGAAAAAAAAATAGACTCTGATCATCTGGGTAAAACATTATTAAATGAAAATATACAGCAAACCATTAAGCATTTTCAATAAATTTTTAATCTTATTGGGCAATTTGTATTCATAAGAATGGTTTTGTGCAACTATTGGTATTCCTCATTTCAAATTTAAAAACATTTACCATCACCATCTAATTTTTAACAGGCTGACCAACGTGTTAGAAATTTGCTTTGGGCATTTGTATTTTTCCGGTATGGGGGGAAACACCATCCGGGTAAATAAAAGGCAGTAAATAAAAAAGAAAGCAAAAATTGTTATGCAATTACAAAAAAACCGGATAATTTAGAAGAACTAAAATTATGTTTATGAAAGCAATTCTTTTATCTCTCAAAAAAGAGGTATTGTCAATTTTCATAAGGTGCAGCAAATGAAACATGTAATCCTCAATAATAGAATAGGGTAATGACATCCACCACATGTATACAACAGTTTTTAATCATTTGAGAACATTTCCGGGGATGTTGGGAACATTGTGGAGAAAATATAATTTGTAATTATTTCATTTGTAAATCATTTAATTCTTATAAAACGAAAGGCAATACACATTAATAACTAAATATTTTTTGACATGAAAGCTGCAAAAATTTTTACTTCTATTGTTGCATTACTTTCCCTGGGTTTCTATGGATGGAAATTATTTGGTAACTCAAACGGGAAAAAATATGCCTTTGATAAAACGCACAATATTTATTATAAAGGAGAAGGCCTGACCGAAGGCAATGCAAAAGATCTGGCGGAATATCTTAAAGAACAGGAATATTTTGCCGGTGATCATGAAGCCTCGATTCAAATCAGCAAAACGGATGAAACAAAGGATACTGTAAATCTAAAATTTGTGGTAGATAAGTCAAAGCTTACTCCTGACATTGAAAATGTATTTTTTCAGTTGGGAACCTTAATTCCGAAAAAAGTTTTCAACGGAGCCCCGGTAAATGTTTATTTGGCAAATGAAGATTTGGAGGACATAAAGGATCTTGGTTATGCAAAGCCTGCCGAAGAAGAAAAGGTGGCAATACCAAAGACACAATCTTCTTCAGAACCATCCGTTACTGACCCCGCAGCAAAACTGGCTCCGAAGTATAAAGAGATCATTCCTAATAATAAGATATATTATTCTGATGCTTCTGCACCCAAACTGGATATTATGACCGACTATTTATCCAATGCTGGTTTTTTTAAACCAGACCGGCAATTATCCATCGTTTTTGATAAAAATGATCAGGGATATTTTTTAATGCTTCCCTTCAGCGAAAAATATTTAAATGATAATACATTTTTGCAAAATGTACAGCAGATGGACGACGATATACAAAAGAAATTTTTCCCGGATGAGCACTTTACTCTTTATGCATGCGACCTGAATTTTAAGCCGGCATATAGTTACGTGTCCAGCAGAAAATAGCCTTTCAAAAATAATTTTATTGATTAGAATATGGACAGCGGTATAATTTGTCCCGGTTGTGACCAAAAAAGTAACGGGGAATTTTGTATGCATTGTGGTGAAATAATTAAGCACCAACGCCTTTCATTACGTACATTGATCAATAGCGTCCCGGATGTTTTTTTTGATGTGGAATCCGGGCTTTTTTATAGTATCCTCAATTTATTAAAACGGCCCGGTACTGTCGTCCGTCGATACTTTGCGGGCGACAGGTCGAGGAATTACAAACCCCTGAAATTCGTTTTGTTCATTGGGGGGGTATGGGCGTTGCTGTATATCAGGTTTCACATTCAGGGTGATTCCAGTTCTTTTTACGAGCAGATTTTTAACGATGCCAAAACCGGAAGAAATACCGGCAAAAACATGGACCAGTTTAGCGACCAGTACACATCTCTTCTCTTGCTTCTGCAATTTCCTATCATAGCATTTATTACGTGGATAGTTTTTCATAAAAGAAAATATTTTTATGGCGAGCACCTTGTAGCCAATGCATTTTTTATAGCGGAAGTATCACTCTACAAAATAGTACTATTCCCTTTGTATTATTTATTGAACGGCACCCATTGGATAAATACGCTTGATTCATTCTATTCATTATGGATACTGTGTTATTATATCTATGCATTTTATGATTGGTTGTACTACAGGAAAACAACCCGCGGTTTTTTCATCAGCCTGGCTATGGTTGTATGTTTGATACTCCTGATTTTCATCATTACCATGATTATGGTGCCGGCATTATACTATATCAAAGTAAGATTTTTTGGAGTTGATTAAAAATTGTAGATCGTAATACCAATCGTAGAGAATAACACGATTTCTTCCAGCTTGATCGAAATGAATCCATCAATATTTATCAGCACAGTTTTTCAGCATTTAAGAACATACCAGGCCATGTTGGGAACATTATTTAGAAAATATAAATTATAAATATTTTTTTTAGAAAATCATTTTTTCATAACAATATAATAAAAATTGCATGATGCGCATTTCATCAAACTTATTGATTATTTCCCTGTTGTTGGTTGCCTGTTCCAATTCAAGTGAAACTACACAGGCCCAGAACCAGAAAATTTCGCAATTTGAAAGGGCAGGCCTAAGTGATTTTTTGATAGATAAAAGTGGCGTATATCATGCTGTATTCCAGGAGAGTCCCGACAACGGAAAACCGGATTATATTTATTATTCAACATCTGCCAACAAAGGTGCCAATTGGAGCAAGCCTGTTACTTTAAGCAATGATAATACCGGCAACGGCGCTGGTTATCCCCGTATTTTGCAGGATGGCAAGGGTGTCATCTACGCTATCTGGAAAAGATACGGTAATACGGCAAGCCAATACCCCGTGCCTGAAGATATCTTGGATGGGCCGGGTGGGTATTCAGCCGGTACCCTATTTTACAAAGTGCTGAGCGGTGGTGCATGGAGCCCACAGATTCAGCTAAATGAGCTGGAGCAAGCCCAGGAATCCTGGTTTGCAACGGTTTCGCCACAGGGAAGTTTGTATGTCTTCTGGACACAGGCAAGCCCCGAAAGCGTTAAGAACAACCGTGTTCCCACCTGGTACTATTGCGATTATATGCGTGCTACAGTATTGAACGGAACATCCCATTCAGCCTATTTGGATTTAAGTAAACCAAGCCCTCTTGATGCCAGTGGCTATCCTGCTCAAAAGGATGGTGGAATTAATTTGAACGGCTATGTAGATAATACCAACAGTCCACATTTGATTTATGAGGATTTGAAAGATGATGTTCAGGAAATTGAATATTTTAATGGCAAAACTGAACGTGCTGTTTACAGTTATCCTAAGTATGGCGCAGGTAATACATTTTCAAATCCGCCGCATTTGCTGGTAGATGAAAATGGGATCGACCACCTTATATTTAAGCCGGCACCTGCTACTTTGGAAAGTGAACAGATATGGGATATCAACCTGGCTACCAACCAAACAAATGTATTGGCATCGATACAAAAAAGTGGGGTAGCGATTTCGGGGTTCCAGGCAAGCCAGGGGCCTAAAGGTGCTATGGCAGTTACTTTTGAAGCTGGCACCCGGTCGGGTAATACGGAAGCGTTTGGGATTTTTTATAATAATGGAACATGGAAAAATGTAGGGCTTACCAACAATGCCTCAAAAGAAAATTTCTTTTCAAAAGAATTTATAGGGCTTGGTGGATACCGCACTTCCATTTCATCCATCACAAGGTATAATAGTACGTTTGGCAGTGTAGCTTATGATGCATCAGGCCGCAAAAGCATGCTTATGACCATATCTGCCTACTGGACTTCCGGTGGCTTTAGTACCGCCAGCCCATCACTCGTTTACTTACCCATTGACCGGTAAGTTAATTTAATTTTTAGTAAAGTAAAATGCTTGAAATGGTATTGATTATAAAAATTCTCTGCTAAACTTTTTTGTTTTATTAAAATGAAAAATATTTTAAAAAAGCTCACTATTTACACGCAATTATTGCTGATGCCTACAGCAATAATTGCCCAAAACATTGGGACAAAAGTTTCTATTGTTGGGGTAGATGGTAAAACATATACGGGGGTTATAGAGGATGTGCTGGGGACAAAGTACAAAATAAAATATGATGGTTATAATTTTGAATCGTGGCTGGTAAAGAACCAATTTAGTGTATTCAATACAAATTCCCCTTCGATCCAAACCAATAACCTCATTGGTGTAAAAGTAACCTTCCCGGGAACAGATGGAAGAACTTATACCGGTATCATAAAAGAATTTCGGGGGAATAAATACAGGGTTAAATATGATGGGTATGATTTCCAGGATTGGTTGGTAAGGGAACAGTTTACGATTGTTAATCCCGCCACAGTTAATACATCTACAATAGCAGTAATAAAATCCAATAATATTTCCAAATATACAGGCACGGCAGATGCAGCGGGTTTAAAAAATATATTTGAGTTTGGGCAACAGAAAGGCTGGGCTTCGCCAGTGTATGTAAATAAGTTCAATGCTTTTTTAAATAAGCTTACTAATGATGATATTAAGAAAGTAGTGGTGTTTTTACAACAGGCTACTACTTCTTCTGCCCGTTTTTTTGCATTAAAGTCGTTGCTTACTGGTGATAGTTATGATGTGGTGCAAAAATTTATTGGACAATTAAATCAATACCCAGAAAGTTATCAGCAGGAACATTGTTTGGTTACCAATGAACGTTCAATTATTCAACAATGGGAATTTTCATGCTCGGTAACTACTTTGCAAACTTACCTGGCCGACCTTAGCCCAAGATATGCATGGGAGGTAAAACAGATTCCTGATTTTGATGCGGCCGCAAACAATCCGAATAACCCAATGGCCGAACAGCAAAAATTGCTGTTGGAAAAATATGGAGGCGTGGCTTCTGCCAGGGGAGATTATTCAGGAAAACCCATTGGTATCACCGATGCTTTAAATGAATTGGTAGGGCATATACTGGGTGTTAGTTTTTATGCACAACAAGTAACTGAACCATTACCTGGCGTGTTGCAGAAAATAAGGAATACACTAGATAAAGGAATTGATGAACCTTTATTAATTGGTTTTGTAGGAACCCAGGCAAGACATTTTATTTTAACCATGCGATATAGATATACTGCCAGCGGTTATCAATATCTTATTTATGATCCCTGGGATGGGAAATGCGATTATGTGAACGAATCCTCCATTTTACAAGGTTCATTATCGCCACTGCTTACACAATGGCGGATAAGCTTTGATTATTATTATCCTGTACAATAGAGAAAGAGGTACCATATTTCACAATTTTAAAATAAACCTTTAATTTTTAAAATCACATTTAATCATTTTTAAAAAACAGTTTTATGAATATCAAAACTTCAGTAACAGTGTTGGCAATTATTGCAGCTTCTTGTAAAGCAGGTAAAACCAATAATGAAGCTGCTATAAAATCTTTAAACGAACAATCATTAAAATGCATTAGCATAATGAATCAAAGTGATGCTCAAAAAACAGCAGCTATCAATAGGGGAGATACTGCCGCTGCATCCGCTATGCAAAAAACTATAGATAGTGCAGCAATTGAAAACGCTAAAATAGGGCAGAAATTAATGGGCTTGCAGGCAAAGTAATCAGCAACAGTTTTCAACCATTTAAAAATTATTAATGATGGCTTTTTCAAATCATTAATGCGGCAAAACCGGCACTCTTTAAATTTAGATAATAATCAAACTATCCCAATCTTAAACGGCTAAGTAATTCTTCCTGGTAGGTTTTGGCAATAGGCAATTCAACAGATTTTATTACAACATGGTCGGCGCTGATGGTTTGTATTTGCTCAAGGTTTACCACATAGCTGCGGTGAATGCGAAAGAATTTCTTTTCATCAAAATGACTCATGTATTGCTGCATGGAGGTTCGCACCAGAAATTTTTTTTCTGCTGTATGTACCTGCACATATACATGTTCGCTTTCGAGGTAAAGTATATCGCTAAATTTTACCTTGTGAAAATAATGCCCTTCTTTTATAAAAATGGCATCATTAATTACGTAGTTGCCGTTTTCAGTTTCCTGCCTTTCATTTTTATTTGTAGAGGAATTATGCAGGCATATTTCAATGGAAGTATATAGATCGTCCTTGCTGAATGGCTTTACCAGGTAAGCAGGTGGTGCTACCAGCTTGGCACGTTGCACAGTGGCCGCATCTGCATTTGCAGTAAGAAAAATAAAGGGTAAATGGTAATCCGCCTTAATTTTCCAGGCCAGGTCAATGCCGTCCTTTATACCTTTTAGTTGTATGTCGAGCAATATCAGATCCGGCTTTTCGGTTTCTATCATAGCTATGGCTTCTCCAAATGATGCAGCCGGTTCTGCCACATCGTAGCCCAAATGGATTAAGGTATTGCTAAGGTTGTCGGCAATAATTACTTCATCTTCAACGATACCTATTTTTATTTTGCTCATGCTTCCTGGTTTCTTGTAACAGCGTCTTTAAATTGAATAACAAACATACAACCTTCATGCGATAGGTGTTCTGCACTTCCACCCAGTTGTTTGCTCAGCCTGTGAATAAGCCGCAAGCCCAGTGACTTGTTTTTTTTCAGTTCGAATCCGTTTGGCATACCCGGGCCATTATCCGAATAGGTTAAGCTATAATTTCCGGGCCCTGGTGATGATAACCGGATTTTGATCAGGCCTTCGATATTGCCCGTAAAAGCATACTTAAAAGAATTGGTAAGCATTTCATTCATTATCAATCCAAGCGGTACTGCGGTATCAATATCCAGCAATGTTTCCGGCATTTGTATATCGGTTTTTATTTTTTGCCCCGGCATTTGAAAGACACTTGATACCTGCCTTATCATATCTTCTACAAAACCACTAAACTCAATGGCAGCAAGATTTTCGTGCTGGTACAGCCGTTGGTGTATCAGGGCTATGGACTGTACCCTGTTCTGCCCTTCGGCAATTGCCGCCTTTGCTTTTACATCATCCATACCGCTCGATTGCAACTCCAGCAAACTACTTATTACCGCCAGGTTATTTTTTACCCGATGATGTATTTCCTTCAGTAGCATATCTTTTTCGGAAAGAGATTTTTCCAGGTTGGCCCGTTGCTTTTCAATAATGGCATTCTGCGTTGATAATTTTTGTCTGTCCCTCCGCTGCAAAATATAGGCCCACGCCGCCATCAACAGCAATATTGCCACCCCACCGATCATCCATTCCAACTCTATACTTAGCTTTTTTCCCTGCACCACCTGCAATTCTTTTTCCTTAGTTTGCAGACTTGCTTCATAGCCGCTCAGTTGGTCCTGGTTGCGATACAGAAAATCTTCCTTGGCAAAATCCAAAGCTTTCGCATACATTTCTGTCGCCATTTTATAATTGCCCATATCCTTATATATGCTTGCTTTCAATTGCCACATATTTGCCCATAAAGAATCGATACCCGGCACAGAAGCGGCATAGTTGGCGTATAAAAGCGCAGAATCATATTGTTTTAGCTCCTGAAAAGTCCCCGCCACTTCTAAGTATGAATTTTGGGTGTTATAGGGCATTTTTTGTTGTTGCGATAAAGCCAGGGCCTGTTTATAAAGCACCAATGCTTCTTTTGCATAGCCTTGTTTCACCAAAGGAAAACCTACTCCAGTATAGGCGGTGAAAGCCAGGTATACATCATCACTTTTTATTGCTATTTCAATTGCTTTTTTGAAGTACGGCAACCCTTCCGACCATTGTTCGATTTCAAAATTATCATCGGCAAAATACATACTGCTGTAAAAAAGGGTAAGTGAGTCGCCTGTTGTTTCAGCCACATCATCAGCCTCCAAATAATATGGAAAGGCACGGTGTGACGAAGATGTAAAATTCCTTCGGGCACAAAAAGCCATTTGCAACAATGCTTTGCCCTCCAGCAATTTATTGTGGGTCTTCCGGGAAAGTTGTAGTGCAGAATCTGCCCAGTCATAAGCAGAAGAAATATTGCGTTGTTTTAAAGCCCCATAAGATAATAGCAACAATGCTCTTGTTTTTTCGGGCAGCCATTCATTTTTCCCCGCTTCCTGGTTGGCAATACTTGCTACTAAATAGGATGAATCTAATAGCTGATGGCTATAGAGATAATCGGCACGGACAAGCAGCAGGTGTAATTTATCAATGGCGCTGAGTTTGCCTGATTTGTTGGAAAGTGCTGCCAGCAAGTCTTCGCAGCATCTCCAATTACCTTCCTGGTTATATTGCCATGCGTGGTCCAGGGTTTCTTCAAATGTCCACTTTTTATTTATAGGACAACCTTGTTCGGCATGTATGGCCAGGCCATTTTTTATCCGGGCAAATGCCCAAAGCAGTTCTTTATTAACATTTGATGACAGGCCATCAGATTGAGAAAAGCTTTTTTTTGTAATGGCAAAAAATAGAAGCAGCATTAACAACAGGTATCTTACAAAATATTTGCTTTTTTTGTGCATAGTAAGAGATAAAGTAAAACTAACCTGTTGGTGCAGTTTTTTTTAATATTTTGGTATAAAGGTTTTTGTGAAATTGCCTGGTTGATTGACTAAACTCACCAACACAATGTGTGTTTCATCATAACGAATTTCGACAAAATTCCCGGAGTTTAAAAAGTTATTTGTCTCTTCATCCGGGTCACTGGTCTGCTATCGAAGTATAACATTTTTCATCTGCTGCATTTTATTAAAATGTGAATGAGAATTTTTTTTTCATTAGTTGCAGAGTCTTTTGCATGTTTAATTTTCCCGACTTCAATTATAATCAGTGTACGAAAACAGATTTAGATTGAACTGTATTAGCGCTGAAATATCCAAGGGCATTATTGCTGATATTGCTTGTTGGATTATCAGGTGTGGGTGACTGAAAACTGTTTTGCCGGGTAATAAGATTTAAAGTGAATAAATAATTATATACTTTTTCATCAATGCAATTCATTTGTAAGGTTAGGGTATCTCCGTTATTTATGTCCGTACTGTCATCATCAAGGGTAAGCTTGATGCTCTTTCCATCAGATAGACGATCGTCAAATACAGTTACACCGCGGTCATTTTGAAATCGGATTCCATTGTTATATTCTATAAACTGGTAATAATTGGCTCTGCCAGGCGGGTCTTTGAAATATGCAATGGCATTTATCCTGTTATTTGATCTGATTGAAGTGGAATATCCTATAGAATCCAAAGGAACCGGTTGAGGCATGGTGCAGGAAGAAGTATATACCTGGCCTCCGGTAGAAACGTATAATGAATAAAGGCTGCCCGGCACTCCTTTGAGTGAATGAGTAGTATAAATGCCGGAGGTTGTTTCGGTTAGTGTATCTGTTATTCCATTGCCGGTAATGCTTACCAATGCGCCGGAAACCGGTGGAAAAATATTGGCTGCTGTGTAATTAACGGTCGATGAAATGGATACTCTGTAAGGTCCGGGGAGGTTAGTTACTTCGCCGGTAATAACTATTCGTGGCGCTGCGTTTTTAAGACTTACATGAATCACTTTTTTACATCCAAAAAATAATAACAGGAAAAACGAAAATGCAATCAGGTACTTATTTTTAAAGTGTTGCATAAGGCATTAAAATTTAAAATTGTAAGTAACAGAAGGTATAAGCCTGAATAAAGAATATTGAACCGCCTGCGTTTTCTGCGGATCATTCGGGTCTGCCTGGAATTGAACAAAATAAGGGTTCTCTCTTGCATATAGATTGTAGATGGAAAATATCCAGCTATGATCATATCTGCCTCTTTTTTTTCCTTGTAATATGGCACTCACATCGAGCCGGTTGTAGGGAGGCATGCGATATCCGTTTCGTTCTGTGTAATAAAATATCGTGTTACCGTTAACGTTATACTTTCCGGAAGGCCAGGTAACCGCGTTCCCGGTATTGTAAACAAAATCTGCAGAATACGTCCATTTTTTATTTGCCTTATAAATGGCTACCACAGAAAGGCTATGTGTTTCATCCTGCCTTGCTGGAAACCAGGAATTATTATTAATGCTGGTAAATTTTCGTTCGGTACGTGAAAGGGTATAACTAATCCAGCCGGTTAATTGACCATATTTCTTTTTGGCGAATAGTTCCAGGCCATAGGCACGCCCGATTCCATATACCAACTGTGACTCAACATTTTGATTGGCGATAAGCACAGCGCCGTTTTTATAATCTATCTGGTTTTGCAGGGCTTTAAAATATATTTCTCCTGAGAATTCATATTGATTGTTATTGGAGTTTCTGTAATAACCTGTTGAAACCTGGTCAGCGAGTTCAGGCTTTACATTATTGCTGCTCGGTATCCATAGATCAGTAGGATTGCTGCCTGTTGAATTGGAAAGCAGGTGCAGGTATTGCACATTGCGTGAATAGGAAAACTTTAAGGAACTTACCTTGTTCAATTGGTAAGTGGATGCAAATCGGGGCTGCAGGTTGGTGTAATCTTTTACTAATTTTCCTGCGGAATAGGTTGCTGTATCCATTGGTTTACCATTTACATCATAGGTGTAAAAGCTGCCAGGGCCCATTAAAATAAATGAAGATAAACGCAGGCCGTAGTTAAGCTTTATCTTATCAAAAACATTCCATTCGTCAGAAATATAGGCGGCAAGATCCAGTGAATATTTATTTTGAAGCGTCAATGAATTGAAGCTCGAATTTTGAGAAGTGTTGAATACACCCGGCGCAAAAATATGTTTGGTAAAATCAAAACCAAAATTGACTTTATGTTTACTCCCCGCAAAATATTGAAGGTCTTCTTTTAATGAAAAATCTTTTATTTTGGATACGTCGGTTATCGCATTAGTGGTTTGGTTAATGCTGATGTTGTAATTATAATTACTGTAAATAAGCGAAGTGTTTGAAAATAATTTACTGCTGAATATATGGTTGTAGCGCAGCGTGGCCGTGGTGTTGCCCCATTCTATTCCAAAAAGCCCAAGGAAGCCAAGGTTGTCCTTACCCAGGTAGGCCGAGAAAAATAATTTGTCCTTACTGCCAAGTTGGTAATTGGCTTTAGCATTAATATCATAGAAATAAAGGATGCTGCGGTTCAGGTTAGTGTCTTTAGAAAGTTTCACAAATAAATCTGCATAGGTTCGCCTTGCACTTATCATAAAGGAGCCTTTGTCTTTTACAATAGGCCCTTCAACATTTAAGTGGGAAGCAATTAAACCAACACCACCGCTTGCATTATATTCTTTACTATTGCCATCATTCATTTTTATATCTAATAAAGAAGATAAGCGCCCGCCATATTCCGCTGGCATATCACCTTTATAAAGCGTAACATCTTTCATGGCATCTGAATTAAATGTAGAAAAAAAACCAAGCAGGTGAGAGGCATTGTAAACGGTAGCTCCATCTAAAAGTATCAGGTTCTGATCAGCGTTTCCACCACGCACATAAAAACCCGCCTGTCCATCTCCGCCCGATTTCACACCAGGCAGTAACTGTATGGTTTTTAAGATATCTTTTTCTCCAAAAATTACAGGCACATTTTTTATTTCCTCCGCTGAAAGTGTTTGTACGCCGGGTAATGTTCTTATAATATTATTGTTACTCCTTCCGGATATGGTTATTGCCTGCAGCGTTGATCCGCCCGGCATTAAACTAATTGTTTTGGTAATATTTTTATTAAGTGAAATTTTCATGGTATCATTAGTATAGCCAGAAAAACTTACCACCATATTATAATTTCCCTGTGGTGCTGTAAGAGAAAAAAAACCATAATCGTTACTTACTCCACCATTACCTTTTTGTTCTAATAAAATAATACTTGCACCTATTAATACTTCCCCGGTTTTCTGGTCTTTAATAGTACCACTTATGGTATGTTGATGTTGTGCCATGCACAGCATCCCTTCTGATAAAAAGATAATTAAAAAAACTATTTTAAACATTTGATGAATAGTTTATAAAAAAATCATTTAGTTACAAATGATCAATTAATGATAAAGCTGAATAGTATTTTTTTATTTCAATAGAAATGCTTTTGTAAAGATGGTGCACAACTCCAGAGAAACAATACAGCGAAAACTTTACCAGCCTTATACTTCTGCAACAGGAAGCAAAATTTACACACCCATGGCTCTTTTCATTTATTTATCAAAAATGTTGGGCTTTTTTAAAAAGGTGCTAATATAGCCAAATTCAATGCAGTCAAGGATATTACCGGTATTGCCTAATTTTTTCCGTTTAGGAAATAAATCTCTGCTGAGGATATAAAATTTTTGTTAAAAACTACTACCAGGTTGTTGCGGAGATATTTTATTAAACTGGATCTGCTTATTTAAAGCCGGCAACGGCGTAAAAAAAGGGGCAGGTAATTTATTATCTCACGGGTTTTCATTTTCAATTAGTTTATAAATATTTTTACATTAAACAGTAAATTTTTAATAGGATACATGAAACCAAAGATAGTGATAATGGGAGCGGGGCTTACCGGATTATTGATCGCTCATAAACTTAAACAATCCGGATTTAATATTTTAGTTATAGAAGCCAGGGATCGTCCGGGTGGCAGAATTTTAACTTTACGCAGTGCCAATAAAACGCCTGTGGAAATGGGAGCTACCTGGTTTGGCAATCAACACATACATCTTATTTCATTATTAAAAGAATTGCAGATTCAATCCTATGAACAGTATATGAAGGGGACTGCTTTTTTTGAAGCTTTCTCTACAGAACCTCCGCAACCAATAGAGATTCCTGAAGATAGTGCGAGTTGCAGAATAAAAGGTGGTACTTCACAAATCATAAAAGTATTAGTCAATAGATTGGATGCGGATGAAATTAAATATAATGAACCGGTAACCCACCTCAATTTTAAAAATGAATCAGTAACAATAAAAACCCGGGATTCGTTAATAGAAGCAGATATTGTAATATCAACACTTCCACCTGCGCTATTGGTTAATACAATTCATTTTACTCCTGCTTTGCCTAAAGAATTGATCAATATAGCGTCCCATACACACACATGGATGCAGGATTCCATTAAGGCGGCTATTGTTTATAATTCACCCTTTTGGAAAATGCGAAACCTGTCGGGTACTATATTCAGCAACGTAGGTCCCATAACCGAATTTTATGATCATTCTGACATTTCCAATACGCATTTTGCTTTATGTGGTTTTATAAATAGCGATTACAGTCAGCTTTCAAAAACTGAGAGGGAAGAAAAAATTATCAATCAATTGAATAAGATATTTGGAAAAGATGCCAATGAATATGTTAGTTATGAAGAAGTGATTTGGCCGCAGGAATCTTACACCAAAAGTAAAATGCAAAACAGCGTGGCTGTTTATCCACATCAAAATAATGGGCATCCTGTATTTAATGGTCGATATTATGGTAATAAGCTACTCATAGCCGGTACAGAAACATCAGCAACATTTTCCGGTTATATGGAAGGCGCTGTAGTATCAGCAAACAAAACCGCGGATTCTGTGATTGCTGTCAACAGCTATTCTACATAATATTTTTTCAAAAGAAACTTAGCATAAATTTATGCAACAGGTATAAGAGATTTTTATTTTTTAAGGATACAATCTATTGACTGTTTTTTTATTTTAAGTTCATAATTTTAATTCTGGTTCTATCTTATAAAGTTTAGGAAATTATTATGCACACATTTTATGACAACGATGCTTTTACACTCATAAAACAAGAGCATGTAACAGAAGAACAACTTAAATATGAAACAAAAGGCAAAGAGATTAAAAATCCATATGCTTCATTTCTTTTATTCTCCGGCGTTTTTCTTCTTTTGCTGGCTTTGCCGGGATATCTTGATTTACGATCCGGAGAAACTTTCGCAGGAACTATATGGCTTTCTGTTTTTGGTTTAATTTTTCTATTGCTGACCGCCGGTCTTATTCAAACTCTTATACAACGCAATGTGGCTGTAATGATGAACACCGGGTTCAATGAATTGCAACAAAGCCCTTCAACAGAATTGAATCCTCCACAGCAACTTACCGTTCCACCTTTTCAATTGGATGTTTATGAACAAAATGAATTGCCTGATCATACTTACACATTGAACACAAACCTTACAGAAGAAAAAAATATTTTTAACCTGAAACCTTTACGCATATTCTATTTCTTCAATTTTTATTCTACTCTTTCATTAACCAATAAATTCAGCGGTGGATTCCAAAGACATGGGCCTGTTTTTTTTCTGGGTTCGCCCCGGGACATAGGTTTCAGTAAGTTCCGGGATATGTTTTCAATAAAAAAAATAGTGCGCAAATTATTGCTTACCTCATCAGAAAAATTAGCGGAAGCAATGGATAATATTTCAGATAAACCTTTGCCGCCTAAAACAAAAGGATTAATGACTGAAAATTATTTTGATGGCGCTTATCCTTCAAATGTTTTTTATTGTACAGATGCTATATGGAAGCAATGTGTTGCCATATTATTCAATAAAACGGATTGCGCAATAATTGATGCGTGCGATTATACGCCCGAGCGGGCCGGGCTTCAATGGGAGATCGGACAGATCATTAATCATATTGCCAATGAAAATTTTGTTGTATTTATAAATAGTAACACAGATATTGTTGCTTTGGGCACATCTTTTAAAAATGCCTGGAAACAGATGCAATCTTCCTCTCCTAATAACAAGATCAATCCGGGTGCAGTGAGGTTTATATTTTCTCAATTACCTGACCGTCCCATTTCTAAAAAAGAGCATAAAAATATATTTTATGAAATCGGCCATCAGCAAGCGCTTTCAAATGATAAAATTATTGCCTTGTTGTTGCAATCAAAAGAGGGGAGTATTTCGGCGTAATAAGCTTAAGTTGGAAGATAAAACAGAGCATTGATTCACATTCATGCCTAAACGGGAATTCTAACAAATTGGTGCCAGTCATAAAATCTTCAGACTATTAAGTGGAAGAGAGCACTTAATTAATATTTCGGATCAGGAAATGATTTAACGGAAGATGGATTGGTCCACAAGGGTTTGGCCCAAAGGTTTTGGATGAATACTAATAAAAGGTATATTGTGTTTCTTCCTTACTATTATTATGATTTGCGAATTGGATAAAAAAAATATTTTTAAAAAAAAGTTTAAATATGAGCAACATTCAGGACCTATCTAAAGTACATACCCTCATTTCAGATTTGTTTACAAATACTGGAAACAAAGAAAATTTTGAAAAATATAGATTAACTGACGAACAGGTTTCTTTTTTTCATGAAAATGGATATTTGTCTGGTATAAAAATGCTAGATGAAGATCAGGTAGAAGTATTAAATAAAGAGTTGGCCCAGGTTATGGATCCTCAGCATCCGGGAAATCATTTGTTTCATGAATTCCATTCCAACGAATCTACTGATCCTGCCCATATTCTTTTTCACGCATTAGGGGCATGGAGAATTACAAAAGGATTTCATGACGTTCTCTGGAATCCTGCTTTTGTAGTAGCAGCCAGTCAATTGTTGGGTAATAAGGCAGTCCGTTTTTGGCATGATCAGTTATTTTGTAAGCCGGCAAAACATGGAGGTGTAGTTGCATGGCACCAGGACTATTCTTACTGGACAAGAACTTCACCTATGCAACACCTTACCTGTTGGGTAGGATTGGATGATGCTGACAAAGAAAATGGATGTTTATATTATGTGCCGGGTAGCCATAGGTGGGGTTTACTTGATAAGCCCGAATTGGCAGGAGATATGGAAGGAATAATGGAATATTTAATAACAGATCAAAAAAAAGAATTTAAGCCCATTCCCATAGAATTAAAAAAAGGGTATGGCACTTTTCATCATCCGTTAATGGTACATGGTTCTTATCAAAATAAAACAGAACGTTCGAGAAGAGCCTTTGTATTAAATGTATTTGCTGATGGTACACGGTCAGATAGTGACGAGAGCCTGTTAAAAGGTATTCCTGAAATTCCAAAAGGGCAAAAAATAGAAGGGCAATTTTTTCCTTTACTCTATAAGCAATAAACGTTTGTTGAAAATGGCCTTTAGAATCGTTTGAAAAAATCTTACGGCTTAAAAGGAAAAGAGCGGCAAAAGGGATTCGAACCCTCGGCCCTTAGCTTGGGAAGCTAATGCTCTACCAACTGAGCTACTGCCGCTTATTAATCTTAAAATTAAAGTAATAATTTTTATTTTACTCAACAATCTTTAATACTTTGTAACTATTCAGTCTATTAAAGATGGATTATTTTTTTCAAAAATCTTCGGTTTATCCACAAAAATTGTACGTTTTCAAAAATTCTGTTTTTTATACCCATTTTATGCTTGAAATAAATTGAATTTGTGCATTAAACGGCTCTACTATATTAGGTTTTAGCGATTTATATTTTGAACTTTGCAATTCATTTAACCCCCAATAGTGGACTTAGATTTATTAGTAAAGGTTTTACAAGAAACTGTTGCCGCTCAATCAAAAATGATTGTGGCATTGAAAAAA
>DATCMY010000041.1:0-5672 GCA_036565505.1 Hanamia sp. | reverse complement strand
ACTTATTAGAGAGGTATTATAGGCATTTATCAAGAACCGCAGAACCACATGATTTTGCACTTGCAATTTAATTGATTTGAGTAAAAATTGATTTTCTTAAATAATAGAATACCATACCAACGAAAAAACGTCCGGATATTTTTCCCGTTTGGTATTAATTTTATGCCATTAAAAGTCCTAAAAGCTTTATATCATCTACAAAATGGTTGGATATTTGTGCCGTTAGGAGTACAAAAACCTCGCAAGTACCGACGAACTTGCGAGGTTTTTATTTAGAATAAATTGCATATTGATTGCTAAAAGTTAAATTCCTATTAGTTTAATAATCAATCATATACAACGGCGCTACCTGATTCTAAAATTGCTACAGCAAGGTCAAGCCGCTTATCACATTGTCCTGTAATAAATATATAAGCGCTTTCAATTGAGCATCTCACGGCTCAAAACCCATTTCAGATTAAGTAGAATGTATTCTACTACTACTGCATAACGACTATATGAAACAAGGATACTTGGAATTTTTTTGTCAACTCTATTAAGTACATTGCATAAATATCCAAAAGGTAATCATTTTAATAAATGAAACTGCATATAAAGAACATGGTTTCCTCCCGCTGCAAAATGATAGTGAAGCAAGAGTTACAAAAACTTGGGCTTCATTTTATAATAGTAGAGTTAGGCGAAGTAGAAATAATGGAAAATATTTTTGGGGAACAGCGCGAACAGGTAGAAATGGCTTTACTTAATTCAGGACTTGAATTAATGGACGATAGAAGATCTGTATTGATTGAAAAGATAAAAAATACAATAGTTGAAATGGTCCATCATAAAAATGAACTGATCAAAATAAATTTTTCTGATTATTTAAGCGGGAAACTAAACCACGATTATACGTACATGGCAAATCTATTTTCAGAAGTACAAGGAACTACTATTGAGCAATTTATTATCTCGCATAAAATTGAACGGGTAAAAGAATTGATCATTTATGATGAACTTACCATTACGGAAATTGCATGGAAAATGAATTACAATAGTTTGGCCCATTTATCCAATCAATTTAAAAAAGTTACCGGGCTTTCACCCTCTCATTTTAAACAATTGAAGGTTAAAAGAAGAAGTCCGATTGAAGAAATTGGATATCTGGAACCAATTATACCTACTTTTCTAGACGGACTCCCGGAGTCTGATACACCAAATTAATAAATTATCCTGTTAGTCCGAAAGTGCTTTTTTTGAACGTCAGGAAATAATTGCTAAGAAATTAGAATTTCTAAAAACCTTCTTTTTAAAAGGTAATACATTTAATGACAGACTAACAAATTTTCGAGATCAAATTATGGCGAACATGAAAAAATCGGGGGAGGGTGCGTTAATGATAGCTCTTGCAGAACTTGCTTTTCAAAAAGAGGAGAAAGAAAAACTGGCTGCAGAGCTGATTATTGCCCGCGAGGAACTAGCCTTTCAAAAAGAAGAAAAAGGCAAACGGGCAGCAGAGCTGGGCATCGCTAATAAAGAACTTGAATTTCGGGACGAGGAGAAAGAAAAACGCGAAGCGGAGTTGGGAATTGCCAATAAGGAGCTTGCTTTTCAGGATGAAGAGAAAGAAAAGCGGGCTGCAGAGCTGGGTATTGCCAACAAAGAACTTGCTTTTCAAGACGAAGAGAAAGAAAAGCGGGCAGATGAGCTGATTATTGCTAATATAGAACTCGCCTTTCAAGACGAAGAGAAGGAAAAACGGGCAGCCGAACTGATCATTGCTAATCTTGAACTTGCCTTTCAGGATGAAGAAAAAGAAAAACGGGCAGCAGAGTTAATCATTGCCAACGCCGAACTCGTGTTTCAAAATGATGAGAAAGAAAAGCGGGCAGCAGAGTTAAGTATAGCTAACAAAGAACTTATATTTCAAAATGAAGAAAAAGAAAAGCGTGCAGCCGAATTGATTATTGCCAATAAGGAACTTGTATTTCAAAACGATGAAAAAGAAAAACGGGCAGCAGAGCTGATCGTTGCCAACAAGGAACTTGCTTTCCAAAATGATGAGAAAGAAAAACGGGCCGAAGAGTTAAGTATTGCTAACCAAGAACTTGCCTTCCAGAACGATGAGAAAGAAAAACGCGCAAATGAACTGATTATTGCCAACAAAGAACTTGCCTTTCAAAATGATGAGAAAGAAAAACGGGCAGCGGAGTTATTCATTGCTAACGAAGAACTTTTATTTCAAACCGGAGAGAAAGAAAAACGGGCAGCAGAATTAGTTATTGCTGACATAGAACTTGATTTTCAAAACAAAGAGAAAGAAAAAAGGGAAATTGCAAATAAAGAACTTGAAGAAGCGAAAAGTAAGGCCGAAAGCGCCACACAAATTGCAGAAGAAGCAGTGAAAGCGAAACAGCAATTCTTGTCGAACATGAGCCATGAAATTCGCACACCGATGAATGCTATAATTGGTTTTACAAAGGTGATGCTGAAAACAAATTTGTCTGCAAAACAAGAAGAATATTTAACAGCCATAAAAATCAGCGGCGATGCATTAATAGTGCTGATAAATGACATACTCGACCTGGCAAAAGTTGAAGCAGGAAAAATGTCATTTGAGAAAACACCGTTCAAATTGGCTGCGTCCATATCATCTATGCTTCATTTGTTTGAAACAAAAATCCAGGAAAAGAATTTAAAGTTAGTTAAGGAGTATGACGACAATATTCCGGAGGTATTAGTTGGGGATCCCGTTAGATTGCACCAGATTATTTTAAACCTGGTGAGCAATGCAGTAAAGTTTACTACGAATGGAATAATTACTGTAAGTGTTTGCCAGATAGAGGATGTAAGCCAGGACGGCGTAAGTATTAAATTTGCAGTAACGGATACCGGGATTGGGATAGAGGAAAATACGCTTGACCGCATATTTGAAAATTTTCAGCAGGCATCCAGCGGCACCTCCAGGTTGTTTGGCGGAACCGGGTTAGGGCTTGCCATTGTTAAACAACTGGTAGAACAACAGGCGGGAACAATTAATGTAAAAAGCAAAATTGATGAAGGTTCTACTTTTAGTTTTGTATTAAATTTTCAAAAAACAAAAGCGGAGGCCGAATTAGAAAGAGGAATAGTGGAATTGGATACAGAAATCAAAAACCTGAAAGTATTGGTGGTTGAAGACATTGCCCTTAATCAATTACTGATGAAGACTTTTTTAGATGATTTCGAGTTTGAGAGCGACATTGCTCCAAACGGAAGAGTTGCCATTGAAAAATTATCAGAAAATAACACCGGATCTGCCAAACCTTACGACATTATTTTGATGGATTTGCAGATGCCTGAAATGAATGGGTTTGAAGCCACAGAATATATTCGTAACAAAATGAATTCTAAAATACCTATCATAGCTTTAACTGCCGATGTAACAACAGTTGATTTAGCAAAATGCAAAGCCGTTGGCATGAATGATTATATTGCAAAGCCTGTTGACGAACGACTACTGTATAGTAAAATAGTTGAATTTGTCAAGAAAACCGCACCGCAAGCCATCGGAACTGAAAGATATAAAGAGGTTGCCTCCCACGGTGAGCATTGCGGAACAACTACAGACAGTCAGCCAGCCGGGTTAAAATACATTAACCTGGATTATTTACTCCGCCGGACTAAATCTGATCCAAAATTAATGATTGAAATGATTGCACTTTATTTGGAACAAACTCCCCCTTTAGTTAGTACAATGAAACAAAGCTTACAGGATAAAAATTGGAATTTATTACAATCGGCAGTACATAAAATGATTCCCTCGTTTTCAATAATGGGCATTAGTACAGATTTTGAAGATTTGGCAAAAAAAGTTCAAGAATCTGCCCGCATGTCCACCCGTGCCGGAGCGGACGTGAATGACGAAGGCGGACAGACAAACACCCATATAAATGCTGGCCTGTTAAACAGCCGGGAAATACATAATTTAGTTTTGCAGCTCGAAAAAGTATGCGGGCAGGCCTGCAAAGAATTAGAAGAAGAGTTGACTACTATAAAAAGCAATAACTGATGAAAACCAAAAATAAGATAAAAATCTTTCTGGTAGATGACGATGCTTTGTTTTTAAAATCCCTGGAGATAGAATTTCTTCAGCATGCCGATTTTAACATTGAAACATTTATAACTGGTGAACTTTGTGTGGAAAATTTATCACACAACCCTGATGTGATAATTTTAGATTATCATCTTGATGGTATTGATAAAAACGCAATGAATGGAATTGAAACACTGGATAAAATAAAATCTTACAATATGGATATTACTGTCGTTATGCTTTCTTCCCAGGATAAAATTGAGGTAGCGATAAATTGTATGCATCACAAGGCTTTTGACTATGTAATAAAAAGTGAAACAGCTTTCATGCGCTTACAAAAAACTATTACTACCATTTTCCAGTACAAAAAAATGGAAAAGGAGTTAAATTGGTATATGGAGAGGATGTGAATCCCTTCTTTCTTCCCCTTGTAAATGTGTGAATTACGCAAGTTATTCTCATAATTACGCAACAGTTCGCAAAATTTAAGTATGCACTTTTGTTATGTGATAATGTTGTCACATAATTTACCTATTATGAAAAGCAAAATTTTAACTCCGATCATAGCAATGCTATTGGTTGTATTTATGGGAAGCTGTCAAAAAGAGCAGAGTAGCAATTCAACTCCTGCATCGTCTTCACAAAATAATTTCAGCAAACTTAATATCCGTGATCAGATACAGCAGAGTAGCAATTCAACTCCTGCATCGTCTTCACAAAACAAATTAGGTTCTACAATGACATTATCAAAGAAAAATCCTGATAAGGCGGTATTACAAGGAGTAAATCTTGGAGTTGCAGGAAATTTTGTGATCCTGACAAAAACAGGAATAACCAGTGTCTATAAATCTACTATCACCGGCGATATTGGAACAAGTCCAATCACAGGTGCAGCTATGGTATTAAGCTGTGGGGAAGTAACAGGGAATGTATTTTCAGTTGATGCTGCCGGCCCTGCATGTAAAATCACAAGCCCAACTATGTTAACCTCTGCTGTAAGTGATATGCAAACTGCATATACAGATGCCGCCGGACGCATTAACCCGGACTTCTTAAATTTGGGAGCCGGAACTATTGGTGGATTAACGCTTACCCCAGGCCTCTATAAATGGACAAGTTCGGTTAACATTCCTACAGATATTGTCATTGCGGGCGGCCCGAACGATGTATGGATATTCCAGGTCGCCGGGACTCTTAAAATGAGTTCAGCAGTTAAGGTTACCCTGCGTGGTGGTGCACAAGCAAAGAATATCTATTGGCAAGTTGCCGGTGCCGTTACATTTGGAACTACCAGCCATTTTGAAGGAATTATTTTAGGGCAAACTGGCATTAATTTGCAAACTGGTGCATCAATAAACGGAAGGTTGTTAGCACAAACTGCCGCAACTTTACAAATGAATACTGTTACACAGCCATAATAAAAAATAAAGCTGACCATTGACAAGAGGCTGCCGCAAACAGTCTCTTTTTATATTTAGGCGCATACTATCCGAGATGAACATCAGTAAGGTCATTATTTAATTGATTTCTTAGCCCCCCCTTGAATAACTACAAACGCATTTAGTATGAAAACATCCAACCAATTTAAGCAATATTTACATTATTGCCTATTAAGCTC
>DATCMY010000040.1:0-30527 GCA_036565505.1 Hanamia sp. | reverse complement strand
GCACTTAGAATGGCTCATCTGACAGATATAAAAGATCTGAAGTGGGGAGAAGTAAAATATGGTAGCTTCCTGGCAGCCGTTATAAATTTTATTGTAATTGCATTGGTAATTTTTTCACTTATCAAAGCAATAAGTTCGTTTCAAAAGAAAGAAGAAGCAGCACCTGCCGGCCCTTCCTCAACCGACAAATTATTGGCTGAAATAAGGGATGAGCTCAGATCAAAATAATCTGCAGAAAGAATAATTCAATAAATTTGCTTTCCCGATGATAAAATCATCGGGATATTTTTTATCTTGGTTTTGCGTAAATAATTTTTTGCCGGTTAAATAATTTTTAAATGAATTCAGAAATTTATCAAATAAAATTACCCCAGTTTGAAGGCCCTTTCGATCTGCTTTTGTTTTTTATTGAAAGGGATGAACTGGATATTTATAATATACCCATTACTAAAATTACCAATGAATTTTTGGATTTTATTCATAAAAGCGAAGCGCTGAATATTGAGCTTAGCAGTGAATTTATTTTATTCATCAGTACGCTGATGCGCATAAAAGCCAAAATGCTTTTGCCGAGAAAAGAAATTGATCTGCATGGAAATGAAATTGATCCACGGCAGGAATTGATTGATAAAATTCTGGAATACAAAAGGTTTAAAGAAGCCTCTGCGAAAATGAGTGAAATGGAAGCGTTAAGAATGCTGATGGTGAAACGCGGAAATATCCAGAATGAACTTTCTAAAATTGGAGAAGAAGCAGTAGAAGGAACAGAAATACAAACGGTTACTTTATTCAAATTGATGAAAGCTTTTGAAAAAGTGGCACAACGATTACATGAAAAAAGGCATCAGCCGGTACATACTGTAATTAGTTACAATTACACCATGGAAGGTACCCGCAAATACATGCTTGACCTTATTAAAACTGAACGTACACTTTCTTTTGAAAAAATATTTGATGTGTGTGAAGACCGCATTCATGCCCTGTTTCTTTTCTTAAACATGCTTGAATTAGTTCAGGCAAAATATATGACCATAATTACCGGTGAAGGTTTCAATAATTTTATAATTGAATATAATGAAGAAAGGCCGGAAGATGTAATGCCAACTAATGAAAATAATTTGGATATTTCATTAAATTAAAAATTTAGATAAATTTTCAATAAGATTGTATCCTTAATTAGGGAATGATCTGTTGATATCAAAATCCAATTTGCATAGCAACAGGCATCATATTATTTAATATCGATCTTCTAAAACTTTCCTGCTTTGCATCCTATTTTATGATGTTAAATGTAACCAGCATAGTGGTTCCAAACAGAAAAAAAAGACCTAACAAAAATATAATGTCTGCTATATTTTCATATTTCTCACTTTTTATTTTTTTGCTTCGGATAGAAAGAAAAGATAGCACACTGCTGGTCATAAACATAATTAAGGCTGCAGCAGTGCATTCGTCGATAATTGTTTTGCCATTTAAATTAAGAACTCTGAGAGAGGTTAGTACTATAAAACAAAGCCCTAATAAATTGGATGAAGCATTTAAAACGTGTTGAGATTTTTCGTTCTTGTCTTCCATAATTGATATGACGCTAATCTTTTAAAAACTCTGCTTGTAAAGGATGCAAAGATCATATTTTGTCCATTAGCATTTGTCACCTGCTCGTTTAGCAATTAAAAATTATTTGTTAAGTTAAAGGAGAAAAAAATTTTATCCGGCAATCACCTTTGTTACTTTACCAATATCTTCTGAAACTTTATAAATAAAATTGAGTTGATCATTTAAATGCAAATCAGTTGTCGAAATTTCGTGCATTAAATGCATAGGATCTTTTTCATTGGGTTCTACGATATAAGAATTATCTAATAACTTAAGATTTCTTTCTAAATTAGAAATAGTGCGTTTTACCGGCTGCAAAACTTCTTTAGAACAGGGCTTGTTGTTATTGGCCATTGTTGATGTAAGGCTTGCAATATTAGAAGATAGAACATGATTTAATACTACGAATTCATAAATTTCTTTTCTATGTTTTTGTTTACTTTTTGGCTCACTGAGCATCCGATTTAATGCGGATGAAAGATTAGCGGTACTTACAAATAATTCTTTTCTTACTAATTTATAATCAAGTGAAGAAATTTTATTTCCAAAAAGATGTTCTTTTAGTTTTTTCAAATATTGAATATTCGCCTTTAATACACTTGCCATATAACCTTGTAATTGTCCTGATTCCCAATGAGGGAATAAAAAATAACTGGCCAGGAATGCGAGTAATGAAGCTATGGCTGTATCTGCCAAACGTTCACTTGCAATATTTGCTGCACCCAGCCCAAGAAAATGAAAAAGGATTAGGATATAAGGAGTAAGAAAGGTTACCATTACAATATAATTCAGCAGGACAAAAGTATAAGTGCCAATCATAAAAAATACAATCAGCGCAAATAATATAGTTTGGTTGTGAATAAAAGCAAGAATTGATAAACCCACCAAACCTCCACCAACAGTACCAATTAGTCTGTCGAAATTTTTTTGTTTGGTAAGACTGAAACCTGGTTTTAAAATGATAATGATTGTCATTAAAATCCAGTAACTGTGATGCCCGGGCGAAATTAATTTGGCAATGGCAAATCCAACACCGCAGGTGATCATCATGCGTAGCGAATGCCTGAATATAGATGAACTAAAAGTCAGATTATTTCTTAAAACAGATCCGTTAATTTTCTGATGAGTTACAAATCTTGAATATTCTTTTCTGCTGCGCAGGGTTCCTTTTTCCTTTCTCCCTTCATTGAAATATTTTAATATTTCATCAATTTTTTCACCAAGATTGCGCAGATTCACCAATATTTTTTTGAGCATGATGGTACTGCCCTTATCCTTTAATGAATCTATTTTTTCTTTTAATTTTTCAAGTGAAGGAATTAATTCAAATTGTTTTTTATAAGAACTGTTGGACTGTATGGCTTCGCCAATATTATCCATTTTGCGGGCAATTTGTTTTATAATAACAGAAACGTCTTCTAATATTCCTGTTGAAGCATATTTTTTTCTTAATGAAGCATAATCGTACCAGGTAGCCATTATGTGTTCAAAAAGATCTACAACATCCACGAAAGTTAATACAAGTACACGTCCTGTATGGGTAGATTCCTTGATTAATTCACGGTTTTTAAATAATAATTCTCTTACTGTATCTTGTTTTTCATTTACGATTACCTGTTGATCAAGAAGCTTTTTATATTGCTCTTCGGGATCAGAGCCAGGATTGTACATTTCAGATTTGATCAATAAATATTTTGCTGTTTCATGAATACAATCGCCTAATGATCTTTGCGCAGGGCGGTATGGCGTAATCCGGTAAAATAGTAAAGCAATGATCATATACCAAACGCCACCGGCTAATACTTCAAGGCTTTCTATTATTACTTTTGCCGGTGGATGCAATGATGACATGGTTAAAATCATGATCAGCAATGATGCTGTTCCTATGGAAGATGCACGGTTTCCATAAACAGAAAACATGGTAAATAAAAAAGTGGAAAGTAAAATCAGGGTGCCTAATAAAAAGATATTATTGTTTACCAATCCTGTTATCAATGCCATTATAAAAACGAAAATATTGCAATACAACATTCCGTTTCTTTTGTGAACAACAGGACCTGGCCCGTCGCTTATGCTTACGCACAATGCGCCTAATGAAAGCGTTATTCCGGTTTCAAGGTTGCCTAAATATGAAAAAACTACAGCTGGAATAATGATCTCAAGAGTAACACGAATACCATCAGCGAGATATTGGCTGAATAAAAAATATCGTATTTTTTGCGTTCTTTCCATGAATTTTATATTATGCAAAGAAATGATAAAATCCGGCCCTTTTACATTATCTCATACGAACAAAAATTATTTAAAAACTAATCATAAAATATTTTTTTACCCTTTTTTAAAATATTCTTTTTTAAATACTGATGGATTAATGTTTATGGATTTGTCAAAATAAAAAAGAGGCTGTGTTGCCACAGACCTCCTTTTAACCAAAAACAAAATTTAATTAAAGCTGATTTCCATTAGCATCAAGTTCAACAATATCATAACCAAATTGTTTTAATGCGGGCATAAATATATCTTTATCGCCTACCAATAAAATATTCATTTTGTTGATGTTAAAATATTTTTTTGCTAAGGAATCAATTTCAGCAGTCGAAATATTATTTAGAATTTTTGTTTGTTGATCTACAAAATTTGCAGGTAAATTATAAATCAAAATTCTGCTTAGAAATGACGCTTTTTGAGAACCGGTTTCATAATTTCTGGCATCACTCTGGCCTATTGAATTTTTCATAAAAGTTACTTCGTCATTATCGGGCCCATGCTGATTGTAATTTTTTAAATCAGTTAAAAATGCCGAAAGAGCGCTATCAGTTGCATTGGCTCTGATGCCACTGCTGAAATAAAAAGTACCGGTATATTTATTTCCGGTAAAACCAGATCTGGCGCCGTACGTCCAGCCTTTATCTTCTCTTAATTTAATATTTAACCGGCTATTGAAACCACCGCCAAGATTATAATTAGTAAGCCCTGCTTTGTAATAATTTCCTGTAGCATCGTATTTCATATCAGTTACATAACCTACACGAAATTCTGTTTGTGCAGCATGTGGGATATTAACTACATAAATTTTTGCTTTTTCCACAGCAGGGGCAGCAGGTACAGAAGGAATTGTAATTGATTTATTAGGTAATTGATTTAAAAAATTAAGTTGAGGCAAGATATCATTTTCTTTTACACTACCCACTACTACAACCTGGGCGCCTTCGGATGAAATGAAATGGTCATAATAATTCTGTATATCGTTTAAACTTATATTTTTTACAGTTTCTTCTGTCCCTCTTTCGGCAACACCAAAAACATTATTACCATAATTAATTTTATCAAAAACTATATTGGCAACCGATGATGCCTGGCTTTTGGCATTTTTAATGCTTTCAATTGTTTGCCTTTTTATACGATTAAAAGTCTCTTCTGTAAATTTTGGGCGCAACATTCTTTCCTGAAGAATAGATAATGTTTTTGATAAATTTTTTGATAAAGATTGAACAGAAAAAATAATGGCATCTGTAGAATTATAAACATTAATTGAGCTTCCTAATTTTTCTAATGCAAGGTTAATATCTTCACTGGATCTGTCTTTTGTGTCTTCAGTCATCATTGAGGTAAATAAATTTACTAACCCGGCTTTTGAGAGATCATTCTGCTCAAGAATATTTCCACCTTTTAAATAAATATTAAGGTTTACAACTGGAATTTCGTTGCTTTCAACTCCTATTGCTGTAATACCATCTGTCAAAGTTTTTTTCCAGAAATCAGGAACTTTTACGACAGGGTTTGGCCCGGAAGGGGGGATTATGTTTCTATCAAAATTGTCTTTTGGCTTATTGTATTTCAAACCTTCATACCCATAATGCGGGCGTACATAATGTGAACTGTCAACAGTAAAATTATCGGAAGCGGCAATAAGATTTTCTTTTCCTTTTGGCAATACGCTTAATACAACTGAGGGTTTATTCTTAATGTATTTGTTGTAAACTCTCATAACATCTTCTTTGGTAACCTTTTTATACATGTCCAGCAATTTGCCGATCATATTAGGATCGCCGGTAAAAGTTTCAAATGCGGCTAATTGTGCAGCTTTACCGGCCACGCTTGCCAAACGGTTAATAGTATTACTTTCAAAACCATTTTTAAATTTTTCAATATCATTGTCTGTTACCCCTTTCTTTTCAAAATCTTCAAGGGATTCATTTACTAATTTTTCCATATCCGCAAGATTGCTGCCGGGTAATGGAATCACATTTATATTAAAAGTGCCTGCAAGTTCATCAAGGCTGCTGTAAGCATTTGCTTGTAATGCTTTCTGAGGTTTTACTAAATTTTGGTAAAGTGCAGAAGTGCGTCCTTGCCCTAAAGCCTGCGCCAGGCAAGCCAGAGGGGCCATATCCGAATTATAATCAGGAACAGTGGGATAGGTAATAGCAAGAAGAGGAAGTTTAGCATAATTATCTACATAGCTTACATATTCTTTTTTGGTAAGTTTTACCGGGGGCAATTGTACTGGTTTTACTTCAGGCCCGCGGGGTATAGTACCAAAATATTTTTCAACCTTTTTAATAACATCTTTTGTATTTACATCGCCGCCGATAGTTAAAGTCGCATTGTTTGGCCCATACCAGCGAAGAAAGAAATTTTTGAGGTCATTTACATTTACCCGGTTAAGGTCTTCTACATATCCGATGGTGAGCCATGAGTAAGGATGTCCGTAGGGATATAATGCTTTTGCAGTTACTTCTCTTGCAAGTCCATAAGGCCTGTTATCATAATTTTGCCCTCTTTCATTTTTAACGGTTGATCTTTGTATTTCAAATTTTTGTTGAGTAACCGCATTCATTAAAAAGCCCATTCTATCACTTTCCAGCCAAAGCATTTTTTCTAATTGATTGCTTGGAACAGTTTCATAATAATTGGTACGGTCAGTATTGGTGCTGCCATTTAAGGTACCGCCCGATTCAGTAACAATTTTAAAATGTTGTTTATCTGCCACGTGATCACTTCCTTCAAACATCATATGTTCAAAGAAATGCGCAAAGCCGCTTTTGCCAATTTCTTCTCTTGCAGAACCTACATGATAGGTAACATCTACATGTACTATAGGATCACTATGATCTTCTGAAATAATAACGGTTAGCCCATTTGGCAAAATATATTTTTCAAAAGGGATTACAATATCATTTCCTTTTTTTACCACTTTTTCTACAAGTTTGGCTTGTGAAAAAACTATTGAGGAAACTGAAAAAAAGATAATTAAGGATAATGCAATTTTCTTCATAAGTTTTAATTTATTCACAATATAAGGTGTATCTAAATTTTTAAACAGATAATTATGATGAAAGGCATTGCTGGTGATTTTGATAATTATAACCTGATAATTTGCCTACAGTTTCTGTCTTTTTATTCCATTAAATTGTTAACTTGGCAAATACAATTGGCAATGACATTTCATAAAAAAGAAGAATTTGGCAAGAAAAAACAACACCTTGCATTATTAGCTAAAGCCCTTTCGCACCCTGCACGTATTTCTATTTTGAAAATCCTTTCTAAAAAAGAAAGTTGTAATTGCAATGATCTGGTCGAAGCATTACCGCTTACTCAATCCACCGTATCACAACATTTAAAAGAATTAAAAAATTGTGGCCTCATTGATGCGACATTACAAGGAACCAGTAGCATTTATACGTTGAATAAAAAAGGGATTAAAGATTTTGAAAAGGAATTTAAAAAACTGATAAAATCAATTTCGTTAAAATAAGTATTTATAGAAATGAAAACCTTTAAAATGAACTGTTCGCTATTTAGAAATTTAACTTTTTGGAAAGGAAAAATTAAGTTTTTTCTTTTGAAAATAAATAATTAAAAAATTAAAACCCAATCGGATCTTTTAAATTTGCATACTCAATTTTTACTATGGAAAAGAAAGAAGAAATTTTACAGGAAGTAGTGATAAAGTTTGCCGGAGATAGTGGTGATGGAATGCAACTAACCGGAACTCAATTTACCAATAACACAGCATTAATGGGGCTTGATCTTGCTACCTTCCCCGACTTCCCTGCAGAGATAAGGGCCCCGATAGGAACTTTGCCGGGTGTAAGTGGTTTTCAGCTAAGGTTTTCGGGGGATAGAATTTTTACCCCCGGTGATACCTCTGATGTATTGGTAGCTATGAATGCAGCAGCGCTTAAAACCAACTTAAAGGCATTAAAAAAGGGCGGGAAAATAATAGTAAATGAGGCGGGATTTGATATAAAAAATTTGAGACTGGCTAATTATCCTGAAGGAGTAAATCCTTTGGAAGATGGAAGCCTTGAAGGGTATGAGGTAATTAAGATAGACGTTACTAAAATAACCAGGGAGGCTTTGAAGGATTTTACTATGGGTACCAAAGAAAAAGACCGTGCAAAAAATATGTTTGTGCTTGGTTTTTTATACTGGATGTATAACCGTAGTATGGATAATACCATTCGTTTTTTAAAGGAAAAATTTTCTAAAAAACCTGATATTTTGGAGAGCAACATTAAAGTGCTTCAGGCTGGGTATAATTATGGAGATACCACTGAAACCTTTACTACACGATATTCAGTTAAGAAAGCAAAAATGCCTTCCGGTAATTATCGCAGCATTATGGGAAACCAGGGTGTTGCTTACGGGTTAATAGCTGCTTCGCAAAAAAGCGGTTTACAATTATTTTTAGGCTCTTATCCTATAACACCCGCCAGCGATATTTTGCATGAACTTAGCCGTCATAAAGCATTTGGTGTAAAAACATTCCAGGCTGAAGATGAAATTGCCGCTATCAGTTCTGCAATCGGCGCTGCTTACGGAGGCAGCCTTGGTGTTACTACAACCAGCGGCCCCGGCATGGCGTTAAAAGCAGAAGCAATGGGATTGGCAGTAATGCTGGAAATTCCTTTATTGATTTGCGATGTACAAAGAGGTGGCCCATCTACAGGATTGCCAACTAAAACAGAACAGAGTGATTTGCTACAGGCATATTATGGAAGAAATGGTGAAAGCCCCATGCCTGTTATTTCGGCATCTACGCCCAGCGATTGTTTCGGTGCCGTTTATGAAGCAGTGCGCATTGCAGTGCAACATATGACTCCCGTAATTTTTCTAAGTGATGGATACATTGCCAATGGAGCAGAGCCCTGGAAATATCCGGAAAGTAAAGATCTTCCTGAAATAAAGGTGAATTTTAAAAAAGAACTTGGCCATAATGAAGAAGTTTTTCAACCTTATTTAAGAGATGAAAAATTAGTGCGCGCCTGGGCAGTGCCCGGATTTGCGGGATTAGAACATAGAGTAGGAGGATTGGAAAAGCAAAACATTACAGGGAATGTAAGTTATGACCCGGAAAACCATCAGTTGATGGTAAAGATCCGGCAGGAAAAAATTGATAAAATCGCAGAAGATATTCCTGAACAGGAAATTGATAATGGCCCTGAGAAAGGAAAAGTATTAGTTATCGGGTGGGGAAGTACTTATGGAGCTATTAAAAGTGCAGTAGTGGATATTCTCGCAGAGGGTCATTTAGTTTCGCATGTGCATCTGCGTTATATTCGTCCTTTTCCAAAAAATCTCGGCGATTTAATCAAAAATTTTGAGCATGTTTTAATTCCTGAATTAAATAATGGTCAGCTAATAAAAATTATCCGTGATCAATATTTTGTGGATGCAAAGGGCTACAATAAAATAATGGGCGTTCCATTTACAAAACATGAATTGATAGATGAAATAAAGAAAATGCTTTAATATTTCATTTGGTTTTTCGTTTGATAACTGGCTCTACAACATTCTTATAATATTTACAAACCGGCCTTAATCCACAGGTGTTACATTTTGGATTTCTTGCTATGCAGGTATAACGGCCGTGTAATATCAACCAATGATGGGCAGTGTGAATAACATCTTCCGGTAAATTTTTTACTAATTGTTTTTCAACTTCAAAAGGAGTTTTCGCATTGGTTACCAGTCCAATTCGATTGGCCACTCTAAACACGTGTGTATCTACTGCCATATTGGGCTGCCCATCAACTACTGAAGTAATTACATTGGCTGTTTTTCTTCCTACCCCAGGTAATTTCATTAATTCATCTACTGTCATAGGTATTTTTCCATCAAAATCGTTCATTACCATTTTTGCCATTCCAATTAAGTGATTGGTTTTATTATTGGGGTAAGAAATGCTTTTTATTAAAGGAAAGAGTTCTTTATGCGTTGCTTTACTTAAAGTGGCTACATCAGGAAAATGATCAAAAATGATTGGGGTGGTTTCATTTACACGTTTGTCGGTGCATTGTGCTGAAAGGATAACTGAAACTAACAATTGATAGGGACTATCATATATTAATTCAGTTTTAGCATCAGGGCTATGCAATAAAAAATAATTTAATACAAATTGATATCTTTCTTTTTTTGTCATAAAAAATCCTGCTCATTCTTGAGCAGGATGAAATTAAGAATTATTTAATTAAATTTTAATGTGAATGTACTTCTTCGTACTTTTTTGAAGCATATTCCAATATTTTACTCACAGCTTGTGGCCTCGGGGAAAGTTTGACTCCTTTAAGGCTTTGTTGAGCAGTTTGCAACTTTTCAAATGTTTCACGCAGGTTCCAATCCGTTTGCAATGCAGCTTTGATAGTAGCAGTTTTTAGTTCGGAAGTTTCATTATACAGGTATCTCACCAGTTCTTCCGGAGTAATTTTAATCATAAAAATGTGTGGCTTTAATAAAAAATTAATATCCTATCCGAAAATAAAACGCACTCTGATCAGAAATATTGTATTCTACTCAATCTATCTAACCAATGAAGAATCAGTAGTAATTATAAAAAGATCTTCATTATCTTTTTTCATCAGATACTTTTCCCTCGCATATTTTTCAAGAGTTTCAGGATTGGTCTTTAATAATTCCAATTCGTGTTTAGTATCTGCTATCTGATTTGCCATTATCTTTTCACTTTCCTGCAATTTATTCACTTCCTGAATTCTTTTCATTTGGAGTGTTACATCATTTCTGTCAAAGAACAACATCCATATTGCAAAAGCTATGCCTGTTACCAGGTATTTGTTCGTGAATATATAACCGATCTTTTTCAATTAAGAATATTCAATTATGAATTATGAATGAAATTCCTCTAGACTCTAAATTTTTCTAAACTATCTCAACAATCCAAATTACGGAAACTTTATTGATTCATCATCTCAGAAATGTCCTAACTTTTACCAAATTTAATTTTTCCTTTTGGAAAAACAGCGCTTTCTCCTAAAATTTCTTCAATACGGATCAATTGATTGTATTTTGCAATACGATCTGTGCGACTTGCTGAACCGGTTTTGATTTGTCCGCAATTTAATGCTACCGCCAGATCGGCAATTGTTGTATCTTCTGTTTCCCCACTGCGATGGCTCATAATGGTATTAAAACCATTTTTTTGTGCCATAGAAACTGCGTTTATGGTTTCTGTTAGTGTACCTATCTGGTTTACTTTTACCAATAATGCATTCGCGATTTTTTCATCGATACCCCGTTGTAATCTATTTACATTGGTAACGAAAAGATCATCACCAACCAATTGAATTTTTTTGCCCAATTTTTCTGTCATTAATTTCCATCCTTCCCAATCATCTTCTGCCATTCCATCTTCTATTGAAACTATTGGATATTGTTTCACCCAACTTTCCCAATAATCAACCATTTTTTCTATACTTAATTCTTTACCATCTGATTTATGAAAGTGATATACTTTTTTATCAGCAACAAACATTTCACTAACTGCCGGATCCATTGCTATGGCTATCTGTGATCCAGCTTTGAATCCTGCTTTCTCAATAGCTATCAGTATGGTTTCTATGGCTTCTTCATTACTTTGTATATTAGGAGCAAAACCTCCTTCATCACCCACATTAGTGCTGTATCCTTTCTTTTTTAGAACTGACTTTAAAGTATGAAATATTTCAACTCCCCATTGCAAAGCTTCGCTAAATGAAGAAGCGCCAACGGGCATTACCATAAATTCCTGAAAATCTATTTTATTATCAGCATGAGCGCCACCATTTAAAATATTCATCATTGGTATGGGAAGAATTTTTGCATTGGTTCCTCCTATATACCTGTACAATGGAAGATTGGCTTCAAGGGCCGCTGCCTTGGCAACAGCAAGACTTACAGCCAGTATTGCGTTTGCGCCAAGTTTACTTTTGTTTTCAGTGCCATCTATTGCAATCATTTTACTGTCAATGCCGGTTTGGTCTGCTACATCCCAGCCAATCAGTTGATCAGCAATTAAAGTATTTACGTTGTTAACAGCCTGAAGTACCCCTTTACCGTCATAGGTTTTTTTATCATTATCACGAAGTTCTACGGCTTCATGTATTCCGGTGCTGGCTCCAGAAGGCACTGCGGCTCTTCCAAGAAATTCATTTTCTGTTAGAATATCTACTTCTATTGTAGGATTGCCGCGACTGTCTAAAATTTGGCGGGCATGAATGTTTGCAATGTAACTCATTTGTATTTTTTATTAATTGTTTTGAATATTTCCGGTTAAATTTCTAAATACCTCTTCCAGGCTTTTACTTTTGCTTTGCAAAGAAAGTATGTCGAGATGGTTTTGTAAACTAAATTCCAATAAAAGTTTTTTTACTTTCTCGGGGTCTTTTGCCTGTATATGGTATTGATCAGATATTATTTCTACCTTATCTACTCCATCTAAAGTTTTTAATAAGTTGATGTCGATATTGGTTCCAAATTGGACTACTACAATGTGTGAAGTTTTATTAGCTGATTGCAGATTTACTAAAGTATCATCAGCCACAATAGTTCCTTTGTTGATAATGATTACACGGTCGCAAATGCTTTCAACTTCCTGTAAAATATGAGATGAAAATAGAACCGTTTTATTTTTTCCAAGGTCCTTTATCACCTGTCTTATTTCTACAATTTGATTAGGATCCAAACCGCTGGTAGGTTCATCTAAAATAAGCACTTTGGGATCATGAATGAGCGCAGCCGCTAATCCGACTCTTTGTTTATAACCTTTACTTAGCTGGCCGGTTTTTTTATTACTTTCTAAACGCAACCCTGTTAAATCTATCACTTCTTCAATTCTTTTTTTTACTCCTGATTTCATTTTGTGCAGGCCCGATATGAATGAAAGGTATTCTCTTACATACATTTCATAATAAAGAGGATTTCCTTCGGGTAAATAGCCAATTTGCTTTTTTGCTTCCAGGGAATGAGTATTTACATCAATACCATTTACAGTTGCTTTGCCGGAGTTAGCCTCCAAATAGCCTGTTACAATTTTCATTGTAGTTGATTTTCCTGCGCCATTAGGTCCTAAAAATCCAACTATTTCCCTATCATTCGCTTCAAATGAAATATTATCAATGGCCTTTTGTTTGCCATAAATTTTTGTAAGATTGGAAACGATAATTGACATGGTTGGCAAAAGTAAAACAATTACATTTAACCCTTAAAAAGGAAAATAAAAAATAAAAAATTTCGAATAAATGCCATTTTTTCTAATAAAAACCCGGCATATGATTAAAGTTTCTACTACCCAATATCAGGAATCCTTTTTGGGCGGCCTGTTTCTATTATTATTTGTGTTTGGCCCGGGGCTGTTTCTTGGTTTTTGTGGTGGCCTTTGCGGCTGATTTTGTACTGGTTTATGTTGATTTTTTTGTGGCTGCCGTGCGGTGGTATTTGAAATAGCTCTTCGCTCATTGTCACGGCGTTTACGGCTATTTTTTTCCAAAGATTTTAAGCTAATCTGACCCACTACATCTACAAATTCGGGTTCTACTTCTTTAGGTTTACCGCTTATGATTTCTACGGTTTCCAGCGCATCGGGTTTAATACCTTCTTTATTTTGCGCTTTAATTTTGATTACTGTTTCAATAGAAAGTGGATAATGCTTGGTGCTGTCGGGGGTTGAATACCACATCAGGTTGCGGAAAATATCTTTCTTTATTAAAAAAGCCCGGCCCTTTGCCAATTCCAGCATATCTGCATCGTCCGGAAAATGCTGGAGCGCATCCATATAAGTATCCAATTCATAATTGAGGCAACATTTTAGTCTGCCGCATTGCCCACTAAGTTTTGTTTGATTGATACTCAGGTTTTGATAACGTGCGGCATTCGTATTTACACTTTTAAAATCGGTGAGCCATGTGCTGCAGCATAGTTCGCGGCCGCAGCTTCCAATGCCTCCAACTTTTCCAGCTTCCTGGCGCGCGCCTATTTGCTTCATTTCTACTTTTACCTTAAATTCCGAAGCGTATACTCTTATTAATTCACGAAAATCAACACGGTCATCGGCAATATAAAAGAAAGTGGCTTTTCTTGCATCGGCCTGCATTTCCACTTCTGCCATTTTCAATTCAACTTTCAACTGCCTTGCAATAGCCCTGCTTCTAATCAATATTTCATGTTCACGAGCTTTGGTTTCTTTCCATTTTACAATATCACTATCGGTAGCTAACCTTAATACCTTTTTTATTTCAGGACTTTCTTCCTTCACATTTTTTTTCTTTAATTGTAGCCTGACCAATTCGCCGGTAATGCTAACTGTTCCTACATCAAAACCACTAACTCCTTCAACAGCTATAATATCTCCCTTTTCAAAATAATTTACGGTATTGTTTCTGTAAAATTCTTTGCGGCTTCCCTGGTTAAAGGAAACTTCAATTACTCTGCAATTACTTTCCGGGTCGCTGAAGGGAAGATTGGCCAACCAATCATGTACATTCAATCGGTTACAGCCGCCGGTGCTACAGCCTCCATTGCTTTTACAGCCAGTGGGTTTCCCGGTACTACAACTCGTGCATCCCATATATTCGAATTAAATAAAGTGAATTAATAAATTTATTTTGTTAGACGGAGACCGTCAATTAATTTGTCAGACGGAGACCGTCAGACAAATAAGGAAGATTCAGGCAGATGTGGTACAACTTTTTGTATTTAATTTCCGGATAATATTACAATAAACAGATGTAAAACCTTTTGTTTTTAATAATCGTAAAATTATAATCATATCCTATTGAAGGCAGATGATTGGCAAAAAAAGTATAGATAAAAGTTGATTCAAAAAGAAAATTCATAAAAACATCTGAACTAAATCATTTTCCTCAATGTGTCAAAATTAGCGAATTATCTTTAATAATATGAAGTAAGCGGATGGTGAGCGCATGAAACAGCATTTTGGCGTGAGCATTACGTTCTACATAATAAATGGCTTTATCCAGTTCATTAATGATGGCTTCTTGCGCTTCTATACCACACATTTTATTCAGCCGTATTGCAAAATCCTTTTCACTTTCAGAAATTGAAGAAGTAGTTTCCTCATTAAGATAATTTACCTTAATGGCCTGCTGAAGCAGATGAATAAAATATTTTAAAAACTGTTTTTGTTTTTCGCGGCCAATACTGCTTATTTCATCGATCCACTTTATTTGAGCAGTTATATTGTTTTTTAAAGTAACATTGAGCCATTCCCTTACCTGGGCCTGCCAATCTTCTTCTGCATTTTGTGATAGCAAAAGCGCTTCCCTATAATTTCCATCTGCAATCGCAGCAATTTGCGCAGCTTTTTCCGGTGTTATATTTTGCTCATTAATCAAAGCATTTTCAATATCAGCATTGGGCAGTGATGGTATTTTTATTAATTGTGTTCTGGATAAAATGGTTGGAAGAATGGCGTTTTCATCTTCGGCTACAAAAATGAAAAGTGTATCCGGTGGTGGTTCTTCTATTAACTTAAGCAATTTATTTCCCGATGCCCCTAAAAATTCGGGCATCCACATAATTAAAATTTTATAAGAGCTTTCAAAAGCTTTCAAACTAAGTTTATGAGAAATAGCATCGCATTCCTGCGCTGTAATATTTCCCTGTTTATTAATGGGAGTTTCAATTTTTGTTTTTGGATTCTCTTTTAAAAAGTTTATCCAGTCTGCTACACTACCATATGGAAATTGCTGTATAAATTCACGCCAATCAGTAATGTAATCTGTACTTAACACGCGATCATGCTTACTGTCTTTTTTTAAAGCCGGGTAAGAAAAATGAAGATCGGGGTGAATTAATTGGTTTACTTTATTGCAGGAGGCGCATATTCCGCAGCTGTCTTCTGAATTTAAAAGAGGTATATTTTTCGTTTCTTCGCCGCCAAATAATTCAATAACATTTTCCGGTTTTAATTTTGGATTGGCTTTTTCGCAAAGAATATATTGTGCAAATGCAATAGCCAAAGGCAATGCGCCGCTTCCTTCTCTTCCCAAAAACAACAAGGCGTGCGAAAGCCTGTTATTGTGCACCAGGTCAATTAAATGTTTTTTTGTAGCCTCCTGGCCAATATTATTTTTAAACTGCATGGAAGACAAAGATTAAATCCTGGCTGAAAGCTAAACCCTGATTTCAATTAAAAAGAAATATTTGTTTTATAATGACAAAACAAGCCAGATCATTAATGAACAAGGCTAGATACTAAAAATGTTTATGATTAATTTTTAGTTCAAATATTTTAAAAGCTTTTCATAAGCTTCTTTACCTTTTGGATCCGGATTATCAGGTATTAACCTGTCTTTATTAAAAAAAACAGTAAGAAATTTTCCGTTTTCGTCAAATAAGAATTTAGTAAAGTTCCACTTAATTGGATCAGTAAATCCATTTTTTTCGGCTTCGCCAACAATGTATTTATATATCGGTGCCATGTCATCGCCTTTCACTGAGACCTTTGCTGCCATCGGGAAAGTAACCCCATAGTTTTTTTTGCAAAACTCGGCGATCTCGCCATTAGTACCCGGTTCCTGTGCTCCAAAATTATTGGCCGGAAAACCAACTATAACGAGTTTGCTTTTATATTTTTTATATAATTTTTCCAGGTCATCATATTGGGGGGTATTGCCACATTTAGAAGCTGTATTTACAATCAATATTTTTTTTCCTTTAAATTGCGAAAAGTCAATCGTGCCACCATAGAGTGATGTTACTTTAAACTTATAAATTGTATCAGGTTTCACAGTTTTTGATTTTGAATGGGGTATTATAAAGGAAAGCAATGCTAATGATATGCAAGCAAATAATATCTTTTTCATAATTTTTTATTGTAAAGATAGGGATTCATGAAAAATGATTTGGTAAAGAATCAGTCACAATATTCCGAACTTTACATAGAAAAAAAATTATTGATGAATACTATTGAAAAAGATATGCAACCTGGGATCGCTAAACTATTAGGTGAGTTCAATTCCAAAGCTGTAATATTCGATCTGGATGGAACATTAATTGATAATAACTCTTACCATCTTAAGACCTGGGAAAAATATTTAGAAAATATCGGAATCAATATTTCTGAAGAAGAATATAACGCTAACATTAATGGGCGAACTAATAAAGATGCCATTAAATATATCTATTCCGGCAGAAAATTGAGTGAGGAAGAAATACTCAAATATACCCTGGAAAAAGAAGCGCTTTACAGGCAAATCTATCAGCCCTTCATTACTCCGGTTCCTGGTTTAATTGAATTGCTTACCATTTTGAACGATAATAATATTCCTATGGCCATTGCCACATCTGGCATACAGCCAAATATTGATTTTATGTTTCAGCATATTCCTATTAAAAAATATTTTAAAACAATTGTAAATTCTTCACACATTACTAAGGGGAAACCTGATCCTGAAATTTATTTAAAAACTGCTTCATTGCTGGGAATTGCACCAAAAAATTGCCTGGTTTTTGAGGATGCCGTAGTAGGGATAAAATCTGCTAAATCTGCCGGAATGAAAGTAATTGCTATAGCCACCACTCATAGTAAAGAAGAACTTACAGATGCAGATATGATTGTTGATGATTTTAATTTTTGATAATAAATTATCTTTCATAGCACCCGATATCGGGCTTATTATCTCTTAATTTATCATCCAGATCAAAGGGGAATGAAGTAATAACCCCTGCGTTAACAGCTGGCGCTGATGAGGTTTTTGTAAAATGAAAATCAAAAATATTTTTAAAAACATCAATGCTGTCAAACAAGGGTTCCACATTTTTTATTGAAGTAATAAATGTTGCATTGCCAACATCGTTCTTTGCTTTATATAATATATGATCAAAGGTAATGGAGTAGGGATCAGTTCCTTGCTTGTTAGCCGTTATTTCATCCTCCACATTTCCTCCATCACCCCAAAAAATACAATTTCTAAAAAGCGCAGCGAGCGGAGCTGTATAATTAGTTCCTCCCTGTGTTATGAAATTTGAAATCTGTAAAACAGGATTTTTATGGCTAATGTATGTATTACCGTAGGAGGCAACTGTGCAATTGATAAAACGATAATCGCCGCCAAATTCTAATTGGAGATTGCTTCCGCAATTAGAAACCAGGCAATTATCTGCATAGATATTTGTATTAATTCCAATTATTCCAGCATCATAAATATTATCAATGATGCATTGCGATAAATTGAGTTTTGGGTTGGCAGTAACAGAAAGATCCTGCGCAATTATTCCCTGGTAAGCATTTTTAATTATGGTATGAATAAAAGAATTGTTTTTGCTAGTAGTGCGAAAATAAATTCCGGGCCAGCTTGCAGGTAAATCTTTATAATCATAATCCAGCCTGTCGCCGGAGAAAATAACAGGATTTTGTTTTGTGCCGTTTGCCGTCAAAGTACCATCCACTAAGAAAGGCGCATCAGCATGTAAAAATATTTTTGTGCCTGCAGAAATATTGAGTGTAGCATTGGTATCGATTTGGATTCCGCCCAATATTACATAGGGTAAAGTATTGTTCCAGCTAACACTTCCTGTAAGTTTTACTTTTTTTAAGAAGATGGCATTTTGACCGTAGGCCTGCAATTGTACCCATCTTTTATTCCCATTATAATCTATCAGTATACTGTCGTTAAGAATAAAAGGAAGTGTAGCACCGGATGGATTTACACTCACCTGTACAAAAACATAAATACTGTCGTTGGCATTAATTTCTATATCATTTACTTCTGTTGCTGATGTGCCATCTACATTTATTTTAAATGGAGATGCTGCGCCTCCGGAAAGTTTTACCCGGGATAAACGTAATTTTTGATTGTTGTTATTAAAAATTTTAAATGATTTTGTGATAGAGCCTGTTAAAGTAAAAACTGTATCAAAAGATAATGTATCGGCGCTGGTATATAACCTTGCATCGGGGCTTGTAATAAATGAATCCTTTTTGCAGGAAAAGAATATTATCGTTGAAAGAATTATTAAGAATGCAGGTTTCAAATTATTTTATTGTTGAAATGTTATATTGTCGAATTGTTTTTTAGTTGCATTGTGAAGATTGGATTAATCACCAATTTCACAATGCGATAATTAAGCTATTGTTTTGAATAAGCTTACACTAAAGTTTTCTCAATCTCCTCAAACCCTTCATCGGAAGGAAGTTCATTCCATAAAATTCTATAAATAGTTTCTGCAATGGGCATATCTGCTTGTACTTTCTTGTTAATAAGGTACATGCATTTACTTGCATTATAACCTTCTGCTACCATGCTCATTTCTAATTGGGCAGATTTTACAGAATATCCTTTTCCTATCATGTTACCAAAAGTGCGATTACGGCTATATAATGAATAGCAGGTTACCAGCAAATCACCAAGGTAAACAGAGGCGGCGTAATTGGTTGTTTTTTTATTTTCATGATTTACTGCCGGGTGATGATCTATAGTACCAACTTCTATATTTTGAATTCCTGCTTTACGTAAAAAGCCAGCCATTTCATCTGCGCTGTTGGCAATAAGCACACTTAAAAAATTATCTCCATATTCAAGTCCGTGAGCAATACCGGCGCCGATTGCATAAATATTCTTTAAAATTGCCGCATACTGCACTCCATAAATATCTGTGTTGTGCAGCGTGTTCAAATAGGGAGTTTTAAAATGCAGGGCAATTGTTTTGGTTATTTCTTCATCGATGCCGGAAAAGGTAAGATAGGATAATTTTTCAGCTGCTACTTCTTCTGCATGGCAAGGCCCCAGCACTGTGAAATAATTTTTCAATGCTACACCAAATTCGATTTTTAAATATTCATTGAGCAATAAATTTCTCTTAGGAAGAATTCCTTTTACTGCAGAAATTATTTTTTTATTATCAAAAATATTTTTTGGCAAACCGATGAGTACATCTGCTGCAAATGCAGAAGGAACAACAATAATAATGCAATCACTTTGCTCAATAACTTCTTCTACATTGGTAGAAAAATTAATGAGGCTGGTATCAAAAAATGCTGACCGAAGATATTTAGGATTGTGACTGCGGCTTTTGAAACTACTGATATTGGTATCGCTTCGCAGCCACCAGTTGATTTTATTTTTATTATCCGTTAATATTTTTGCAAGCGCTGTACCCCAGCTACCGCTGCCAATTATTCCAAATTTCATATTAGATTTAATTTTTCAATGGCAATTTGCGCAGCCACCTGGCTGGCATCTTTTTTATTAAATGCTTTTGCTTCAGCAATTACCACACCGTCAATTTTTGCGGCAATTGTAAACAATCTCCTGCCATTTTCCATTTTTTCTTCTAGCGTTTCAAATTCAAGATTTTTGCCGTTTTTATTGGCCCAGCCGTATAATTTATTCTTTTGGTTGATATCGAGATTTTCAAGATCCTCCATATACAAATGCGGATTAATTATTTGCTGTGTTACCCATTTTTGAGTTTGGTCATAACCCTTGTCAAGGTAAACTGCACCTACCAAAGCTTCCAAGGTATTGCCAAAAATCTGTGATATTTTTAAGGAGTTATCAAACCTGTTGTAGATAGTAATTTTTTTCAAACCTATTTTTACCGCGATATCATTTAATTGATTTCTGTTTACCATTTTACTTCTCATCTCTGTTAAAAAACCTTCCTCCTTATAGGGATAACGCATAAAAAGATAATGCGCTACAATGGTACTAAGAATGGCATCGCCCAAAAATTCGAGACGCTCATTATTTTCATCAGCTCCTTCTCTTACGGAGCGATGGCTGAGGGCGGTTTTGTACAAGTTCAATTTTAATGGAGTAAATCCAAGTACATTGCGTAGCTGTTTTCTGAAGTTCCGTTCCTTTGCACGATAAAAAATATTGATGAAAAATGGCACTGTTTAGATTTAATTGAATTTACCGGTAATTATCGGGATAAAATTAAAGAAAATAAATTCCAATTCATTTTCCTGTGTGTAGAGTGCAGCAAAAGAATAACATAAAAAGAGAAGAAAGTAAATAAATACTTATGCTTAGTGTATGAATTTAAAAATTACATACATGGCAATTATCAGCGTAAACCAAAAAACAAAAGCCCATAAAATAATTGTTCCCTCAACTGCTGAAATTCTTTTTATTAATTTTTTTTCCAGGTTGTCGGCATCCGTTTTGGTTGCAAATTCATTTTTTAATTCATTGCGCCAGAGTGTGATCTCATTTTTGGTTTCATCTCCCTTGGCCACTACCTGTTTATCAATTTCAGCATGGAGGTATTCCATAATTTCTGCAGCTTCTTTTTCGCCAAGGCGGCGAACAAGAAAATTATTTATTTCCGAGGTGGAAATACTTGTTTCGTTATCCATAGTAAATATTTTTTCAGATTGAAATTACGACTTATACTTCTTCACAATTATAGAAGCATTATGTCCACCAAAACCAAATGTATTACTTAAAGCGGCATTCACTTCTCTTAACTGTGCTGTATTAAAAGTGAAATTAAGTTTTGGGTCAAGCTCCGGATCATCAGTAAAATGATTGATGGTAGGAGGAATGATATTTTTGGTAACGGCCAATATGCAGGCAAGGGCCTCTATTGCACCGGCAGCACCAAGGCAATGGCCGGTCATAGATTTAGTAGAACTGATATTAAGGTCGTAAACCTTTTCGCCAAAAACATTTAAAATGGCTTTGGTTTCGGCAATATCGCCAAGTGGAGTAGAAGTGCCATGAACATTAATGTAATCAATATCTCCGGGGGTCATGCCGGCTTCATTGAGTGCAGCGTGCATGACGTTTTTTGCTCCTAAACCATCTGGATGAGGAGCTGTAATATGATATGCATCAGCAGTAGCGCCACCACCGGCAATTTCACAATAAATTTTTGCACCTCTTGCTTTGGCATGTTCCAGTTCTTCAAGCACCAATACTCCTGCTGCTTCACCCATTACAAAACCATCTCTATCATTGTCAAAAGGACGGGAGGCTGTTTTAGGATCATCATTGCGTTCGCTAAGGGCTTTCATGGCATTAAATCCACCGACTCCTGCCTCGCAAATAACGGCTTCGCTGCCACCTGTGAGTATAATATCAGCTTTGCCTAAACGAATTGTATCAAATGCGTCAATTATAGCATTGGTGCTACTTGCGCAAGCGCTTACTACAGCAAAATTAGGACCCCGGAATCCAAATCGCATAGAGATTTGGCCTGCGGCAATATCCAGGATCATTTTCGGAATAAAAAAAGGATTGAAACGCGGAGTGCCATCGCCCCGGGCAAATTCCATTACATCATCCTGAAAAGTGGTGATACCGCCTATTCCGCTGGCAAAAATTACACCTACGCGGTCGGGGTTTACATTTTCTTTAGAAATGCCTGCGTCTTTTACAGCTTCATCACTTGCTATAAGAGCAAACTGGGTAAACCTGTCGAGTTTCCGGGCTTCTTTTCTTTCAAGATAATTGGTGGGTTCAAAATCTTTAACCTCACAGGCAAACCTGGTTTTGAATTTCGCACAATCAAATTGCTGAATATAATCAGCGCCTGAAACACCTTTGGATAATCCTTCCCAATATTCGGGTACGGTATTACCTAAAGGCGTTATGGCTCCCAATCCTGTAACTACTACTCTTTTTAATTCCATAAGCTTGCCTGCGATGTTAAATAAGATGATTACTTAGCATGTTCCTCAAGGTATGCTACAGCTTGACCAACAGTGGTGATGGTTTCGGCTTGTTCATCAGGAATAGAAATATTAAATTCTTTCTCAAATTCCATGATCAATTCAACGGTGTCCAGACTATCGGCACCTAAATCGTTAGTGAATGAAGCTTCCGGTGTTACTTCTGCTTCGTCAACACCTAACTTGTCAACAATGATTTTTTTTACTCTTGTTGCAATGTCTTGCATGATTATTAAAATTTAGTTAATACGGCTACAAAAATATACTTTTTGTGATAAAAAAAAATAATAACTATTTATGGGAAAAGATTATAGGTGATGGCACATCGGCATTTCAGGCAATTGTTTAAATTTCAGAGATTTTTAAATCATATTTTTAGGGTAGTTGCTATTTTGGGAAAGTTTGTTCGTGGAAATTAAGTAGAAATCCATTTTAAATGTCCGGAAGCATTGGGGTTTACTTAAAATTTAAACGGTTTATTATTCATTGTATTTCCCTTGTCACGAATGTTTTTACTTCTTATCCAATTTGCGAAATAAATTTTTATAATAAAGCGATGTTATTAAAAAAATAAAAACTGTATATTTATTCAACTATTCAATCAGTTCAGAAATGTATTTATGCCAATAAAACAAATAGACCACGGCTCCAAAGAATATCAGCAAATGATCAATTTGCGTAATGAAATTTTGCGCAAACCATTAAATCTTTCCTTTCTGAAAGATGAACTGGATAAAGAAAAAAATGATATTCTTATCGGCGTATTTGATGAAGATAAAATATTGGGTTGTTGCCTGCTTACAATAGTTGATAAAACAAGTGTAAGGCTTCGCCAAATGGCTGTTCAGAATAATTTGCAGGGAAAAGGAATTGGCGCTTCTATGATGAATTATGCAGAAAATATAGCGAGAGACAGAGGTTTCAAAAAACTTATCATGCATGCCCGTAAAACGGCAATCGGCTTCTATGAAAAATTGGGTTATAAGGTTACCGGTAACGAATTTATAGAAATATCAATTCTCCATATCGTAATGGAAAAAAAACTCAGAGGATTCTAGAACCCTGGTATCAGGCTTTAATCTTTTCTTTCAAAAATTTTCTTACCTCAGGTAAATTTTCTTTTTCAAAAGCATCTTTTGGGATAATAAAAAATGAACGGCTGTCAAAATATAAATGAAAAAAATGAGGGCTCTCCAGCATGCTGCTGAATGCAGTCCACGGCCAGCTTTTGCTGCCACGTTCATTTTCAATAAACATGTGCTGGCCTTCAAAGCTTACTTTAAACCGGTCTTTAAATGTTGCGGATTTTCGATAAATAATATACGGAAGTATATACCATAATATGATCATTAAAACAAACCATAGCATGGAGCTTATTAAAAAAGCCAGGGGTGAAATTTTTTTTAAAAAATATAACCCGCCGGAAAGTATGGCAAAGACATTTACAATTATGATCATCATTTTTATTTCTTTCCTGCTGATGAAATGATAACGTAATGCCTGTAATACTTTGGGTTTGCTATAAGAAAAATAAGAAGAAGTCATATCCTTGCAAATTAAAATAAATCATGTAAATTTTATACCTTCTTCTTTCTCATAATTCTCATTGTATTTTACAAAGAAATTAAGGTAAATAACCCGGCTGAGGCGCATTAACCATGGCTGTAATATAGCAAGAGAAACTCCATTAAAAATAAGCCAATACAAAACACGGTTATCATCAACAGAGATGCCGATTATTAACCACCATACAAGAAAAGTAAATACTGAAAAGGCTACAGCAAGCGCATAACTAACATAGCCTGTTCCATACCAAAAGCCTGGTTCAAGCTCAAATTTTTGATGACAAACCGGGCAATGATCGTGCATATCTAAAATGTATGTAAGCCCTAATTTTTTATAAGGATTTTTATTTTTAAACAGGTCTCCTCTTCTGCACCGCGGACACCGGGCGTTAAAAAGACTCCAAAAATAATTTGGTTTAGGCTTTCTTTCTTCAGTCATTTAGCAAAGGTATAAAAGGGAGCATTGTAAAAAATATAATTAACCAAAAAAGGCCAAGAATCACTAAAGTAAATATGATAAATCTGCTCCTGCATTAATTTCTTTTTTTACAAATTCATCTGCCTTTCCTTCTTCAATAAATAAAATGCCCGACCCGGCTCCCATAAATTTTAAACTTTCGTTTTCCAATAATAATGAAGTGCCTTCCGGCATACCAACAACAGGAATACCGGGATTCATTTTTATAAATTCTTCCAAACGTTGGTCACGGGTTTCACCATTGAATCCAAAGGGTTTTTGATTAAAATAATGAGGATTAAGTTGAAAAGGAAATAAACCTAAAGCATTAAAAGATTTTGGCTCAATGATGGGCATATCATTGGTAGTAGATATGGTTGGCCCTAAAATATTTGCGCCTGCGCTCCATCCAATATAAGGTGCACCCGCATTTACTTTATTGCGAATAACATCCAATAAGTTTAATTGGTAAATATCGTGCAACAGCTTAAATGTATTACCACCGCCAACCATTATGGCATCGCATTTTTCAATAATTTCTTTTGCATTTTCCGGCAATGCTACAAATATATTGTATGGTAAATCTTTGAGAGCTTCTTTCACTCTGGAAGCATATTCTTCATAGTTTTTATCAACGGAAGCAAAAGGAATGAATGCAATATTGAATGCCTTATTACCAAGAAAGTCTTTCATCATTGGAATTGCTGTTTCCAAATAATCAGAGCTCCCTGCTCTGGAGCTGCTTAATGCGAGAATACGGTTTTGAATCATAATTAAATAAAATTGATTAAACTCTTTGTACTGTATTAATAAGGTAATGGAATTGACTCTGGCTCTATAAAAGTATAATCATAATCATTTTCTAAATAACTTATCGGAGAATCAGGAAATTTAAAAATTTGTTTTTTGGTGATCCCCCACGGCTTCCAATAATCTGCCAACACTTGCGCAAACATATTATCATCCCAAGGGCCAAACAGGGACTTATTCTCACTGCTGCCGGCCAAAGGAATTGCCTCAATGATCACCTTTTCTTCTGTTACCGGAATATTATATTCAGCAAAAGTTTTTAATAAATAATTAGAATAAATGAATCTGCCACAAAGTTCTTCAAATTGAATGGGGTGAAGTGTCTTACCTGATATTTTTTTGATTATTTCCTGTTGGTTGGTACCAACTGCTCCATTATCCTGCAAGCAGGCTACTATTCCAAAATCGTTCATCCCTAAAGAAAAATTGAGGTTAGTGGGTTCGTCTTTATAATTAAATACGTCTTTAGAAATTTTTATTTTTACGATCCTGATGCTCCAGGGTTTGATGCCTTTAAATTCCATGGGAACAACTAAAGATTGTAACATCAAGTGAAGGTTTCTGAATTTTCTTAGCAGATAAGGAGATAATTTAAATTCATTTTCCTTCCTGGCCGCACGACTTTGTTCAATCTTTAAATCGTTGTACAATACACCATAAACCAATTTTGCCATCCATTGAAACAAGCGTTCTTCGGGAACTTTAATAACTTCTTCATATCCTGCCGAAAAAGCATTTTCTATCTCTTCTTCCAGGGGAGTTATCGCCTTTTCAAAAACATAATGAGAACAGGGAATTTTCAAATCGTGGTACCGGATGCTGCTTACCTGGTCCATCATCGTGAATTTTACATCATGTAATGAATAACGATCCAAAATCCATTTTGGAAAAACAGTGATTTGTTCTTCAGAAGAAGATAAATGTTGCCCGGTTAGAAAACAGGTTTCTGGGTTAAAATTCAAATTTTCGAAAGGGTCGTAAAACTCGATTGGCATAGTGGCAAAATTAATAATTTGTTTTGCTACCCTGCAAAATGTTTTACTTCCTTTCAATAAAAAAGGTCAAATATTATTTGAGAAACAGAAGGACTTACAATTTTATCTCTTCATCACTTTTATCATAAAAATGAAACTCAGTGAGGTGATAATTGCTGTTGGATTTTATTTTTATTTTCTGTTTGAATTTCCAACTCCAGTTAAATCTTTTGGATGGAAATCCTTTGGTGAGATAAGCGTAAAGTATGGGATGCACTTCAATGGTAAGGCCAGAATGTTTTTGCATAATGAGATAGCTGAGATTCTTTTCAATTTCATCTTCAAGAACAAGAGTAGATGAAATTTTTCCGGTGCCTTCGCAACTGGGACATACTTCCAGTGTATTGATGTTCATTTCTGGTTTCATGCGCTGGCGGGTAATTTGCATCAGGCCAAATTTGCTGATGGCCAATACCGCGTGTTTTGCCCTGTCTGTACGCATGAACCGCTCCATTTGCTCCGCAAGTTTTTTCTTGTTTTCTGGTAATTTCATATCAATGAAATCAACCACTATTATTCCTCCAATATCTCTTAAACGCAACTGGCGGGCTATTTCAGCTGCCGCTTCCAGATTGGTTTCAAAAGCATTTTGCTCCTGGTTGTTACCTACACTTTTATAACCACTGTTTACATCTATTACGTGAAGCGCTTCGGTATGTTCTATGATAAGATATGCTCCGCTTGGAAGGTTAACTGTTTTGCCAAAAGAAGCTTTTACCTGGCGTGTAATACCATAGCTGTCAAAAATGGGTGAGCCATTGTTATGGAAAGAAAGTATATCAGATTTTTCAGGGGCTATTTTTTGTAAATACGTTTTTGTATCGTTAAAGATATTTTTATCATTTACAACAATTTTATTAAAATCTTCTGTTAGCAAATCGCGCAGTATACTGTTAGTTTTGCCCTCCTCGCTCATGATTTTGGTGGGAGGAACTGCACCTTTCAAATTTTTCTGAATATTTTTCCAGGTATTGATCAATCCCAGCAGGTCTTCATGAAGTTCTGTTGTATGTTTCCCTTCGGCTGCAGTGCGCACAATTACACCAAAGTTTTTTGGTTTAATGGCTTCTATTATTTTTTGAAGGCGCTTTCTTTCTTCTGAGGAATGAATTTTACGGGAAACTGCAATAATGTCGTTGAAAGGGGTGAGTACAACATATCTTCCGGGTAAAGAAAGTTCACAACTAAGGCGTGGGCCTTTGGCTGCAATAGGTTCTTTTAATATTTGTACAAGGATGTTTGGTTTGCCACTTAATACTTCTGCAATTTTTCCTGTTTTTACAATTTCCGGTTCTACAGTAAATGTAGAAAAATCAAATTCTGTATCAGATTTATCATTAATGGCGGCCTTGGTAAATTTCAGAATAGAACGTACATAAGGGCTTAAATCTGAATAATGCAGAAAGGCATCTTTTTCGAAACCAACATCAATAAAAGCAGCATTAAGTCCGGGAATTAATTTTTTTACTTTACCAAGGTACAAATCGCCCACACCAAAGCTTGCGTCAGCATTTTCATTATGCAGTTCCACGAGCTTCTTATCCTCAAGTAAGGCTATTTCAACTGCCTGTGGGGCAGCATTTATAATAAGTTCCTTGTTCAACTCAAAATCTTTTAATTAATTGCTTAACTACACTGAAGGAAATAGATAAAAGCCGGCATTGCCGGCACAGGAAAGTGAAAGTAATGAATTACTTCTTTTTATGACGATTCTTTCTTAAACGCTTTTTACGCTTATGAGTAGCGATTTTATGACGTTTTCTTTTTTTACCGCAAGGCATAACTGAGTATTTTAATAATTTTAATAATAAAAGATAAATTAGAAAATGATATCTTAATTTATCATTGTTACAATATTGAAATCTTTATTGGCTATCGTTCAAAGCTTTTATTCTTTCATCTACTTCTTTGCTATAAGCAGGATTGTTTACTAAATGTTTGCTTTGTTCGTACCATTTAATAGCATTCTGTTTATCGCCTTTGGCAGCATAAGCATCAGCCAGCCAGGATATCGCTTCCAGATTATGTGGATCAAAACTCACCACTTTATTTAATCTTTCAATAGCTTTATCATTTTGGTTTGAAATTACAGCCCCAATTCCCAAAACCATCTGCGCCTGCATATTGTTCGAATCCTTATGCACTACCTGCAGCAACTGTTGTATCCCCTTCATTGTTTGCTGAGCGTCTCCTATCATTCCCTCTCCAAAAACGTAGCAACTTCCCAAGCCAACCTTTAAATCATCATTATCAGGATCCAGCTTTAAAGCCTTTTCAAAAAGAGATGCAGCGGTTTGCGCTTCCCAAACTTTTACGTCCGTTTTTGTCTCTCTTCTCATGTTCTCTAAAATCAAACGGGCTGCAAAGGTGAGGTTTTTTTCCGAATTATCCAATTTAGCTGCTTCACTTAAATAATATGCATAAGGTACAAAGGATGAAACTGAATCTTTCCAGAAGTTGGCAAGATTAGTAAATTGATTTTCAGATTGCTTTTTTAAATCGCCCCTGCTTATGTTGTTTTCAATATTGGTAACATACAAAAGTTGGGAAGGAGAAAGCTTTTGTTTTTGCGCTGTAATAGCAGCCTGAACATTAAATTCAGGTGCGGCATTGGTTGCAGCCAGCGGCAAATCTGGTTTTTTAGATTCCGTTTTACCAAATATGAGCAAGGAAAATAAAAGAATAATCCCGGCCACCGCCAAAATAATACGTTTAGTCAATTCTAATTTCCGGGAGGTTTTTTTAGCCCGGCTGCAAAGGTAAGCTATTCAGGTTTTGGTTGAATATTCTTATCTTTTATTTCCTGTACAAATTCTTTTGAAGGCTTAAAAGCGGGAATATAATGCTCTGGAATTTCTACTGCAATATTTTTCTTGATATTTCTACCGATTTTAGCGGCCCTTTTTTTGGTAATAAAACTACCAAATCCCCTGATGTATATATTTTCCCCTTCACCTAAAGTTTGTTTTACTTCTTTGAATAACGCTTCAAGCGTAACAAGGACATCTACTTTTGGAATGCCAGTTTTTTCTGCTATCCGGTTAATAAGATCTGCTTTTCTCATTTTAAGATTTTTTTAATTAAGACAATAATTACAATGTGTATTTAAAGATATTTAACCAGGTAAGCAAATTTAATAATCTTTATTGTAAAAACCTGCTATAATATATCTTGCGTATATTTTTTTTTTTAATTTTTTCAATATTCCCGATTTTAATGCTTCATGAAAAGTTTTTTACTACTAATTTAATTGCCTGGAACCGAAATGAAAATACCAGGCAAATGCCATGGAAAGGCGAGAAAGATCCCTATAAAATATGGATAAGCGAAATTATATTACAGCAAACAAGAGTGCAACAGGGATTGGCATATTATAATCGTTTTATAAAAACTTTTCCCAATGTAAAAAGCCTTGCCACTGCTCCGGAGCAAAAAATTTTTAAATTATGGGAAGGGTTAGGATATTATTCGCGATGCAGAAATTTAATTGCTTCAGCAAAATTTATTCATGATAAGCTGGAAGACAAATTCCCCGAAGACTATGAGCAAATTTTATCGCTGAAAGGAATTGGAAGCTATACCGCATCGGCTATTGCATCGTTTGCATTTAATAAGCCCTATGCCGTTTTAGATGGAAATGTATTCAGGGTTTTATCAAGGTTTTTTGGAATTGAAATACCTATTAATACAACAACTGGAAAAAAATATTATAGTGAATTGGCACAAATGCTTCTTGATAAAAAAAATCCCGCGGAATATAACCAGGCCATTATGGATTTTGGAGCGGTTATTTGCAAACCTTCAGCCCCATTATGCTTCGAATGCCCTTTTCAGAAAAAATGTGTTGCTTTTTTAAAAGACAAAGTTTCACTTTTACCGGTCAATGAAAAAATAATAAAGCAAAAAGAAAGATTTTTTAATTATTTAATCGTTGAGCATAAACAAAAAATTTATGTGAAAGAACGAACCCAAAAAGATATCTGGCAAAACTTGTATGAATTTATTTTAATAGAAACAGAATCACTTTTAGATGAAATGGATTTTTTAAATAGCGATTCATTTTTATCCATTTTTGAAAGCAATGGTTTTAAGGTAAAAACCATGTCAAAAATATATTCTCAAAAGCTCACACATCAGCTTATAAG
>DATCMY010000039.1:0-23000 GCA_036565505.1 Hanamia sp. | reverse complement strand
TAAATACACCGGCTGGTAAAGCAATCAAAAAATAGGCGCCGAAATAAGCCGCCTGGAGCAAGGTGGATCGCTGTTTGGTAATATTCAGCGTTTCCTGGAAATGTTTATTAAGCACATCTAATAATCCATATGCTAATCCCCATAAAAAAAATAATGAGGTTACCAAAATAATAGGTAATCTGTAGTTTCGATTATTATTCATAAGGAAAAAAGTGGCAATCGTTTTTATACTTGATAAAGTTAAATGTTCTCTCTCAAATTTACCGACGTTAAACGGATATTTTATAAAGGTTTATTTCATGTACAAATAAAGATCTAAACAGGTTTCCTTTATTACCCGATATTGCCTTTCCATTCAACTATTTTAGCATTTACATCTTATTTCTTTGAGCAGGAATTTGACAATATTATTTAATGAATTTTGCCTGCTTTCGCTGCTTTGAAATTAAATAAAACTCACACTCTCATGCTCAAGTTTTTTATATTTTGCATAGTCGAACCTATAATAAAAAGCTCCTTTTTTTGAGAATAGCTTTTCTTTTTCTGCAAGTTTTATAAGAATATTAAGCCCTAATATTTTTCGTGAAAAATTACGTTTATCAAAAGTGGTTTCATAAATGGCCTCATACAGATTTTGTAATTGTGGAAGCGTAAATTTTTCAGGCAATAATTCAAACCCAATCGGGTGATTGGCTACTTTTTGGCGAAGACGTTCTTTAGCCAACAATATCATTTTCTTATGATCAAAAATCATTGTTGGTATTCGCCGGGCATCAAACCATTTGGCATTATGTTCTTTCATCAATCCGGGAGTATAATCATCAAGTTTTATTAAAGCAAAATAGGCAATAGAAATTACCCGTCCGCCAGGATCGCGGTTTACTTCACCAAAGCAATACAATTGTTCCAGGTAAATATTTTTAATTCCTGTGAGTACCTCAAGAATACGAAATGCTGCGGCATCAACAGATTCATCTTTTTTTACAAAACCACCCATTAGAGACCAGTTTCCCAACTCAGGTTGAAAACCTCTTTTTACCAGCAAGGCCTTTAAATCTTTCCCATCAAAACCAAGAATAATACAATCCACTGCAATAAGCATCTTGTCGTGGACTTTGTATTCAGTAATTACACTCATAACCTGCTTTTAGGATTCGAATAATTTTTTCAAATTATTATAAAAAAATAAATTACCAGCAATTTAGGTTAAGGATTAAATTTTGTGATATAACAATTAATAGCTTTTTATTTTTTGTACAATTTGCAGGGTTTGTCTTGTTATTGATTCTATCTCTACGTAATTTTTTGTTTCCACTAAAGTTTTACTGATCAACTTACTTCCTAACCCCACCGCAATTGCCCCACTTGTAAACCAGCTATGTAAATTTTCTTCACTGGTATCTACCCCGCCTGTCGGCATGAACATTAAATCACGAAATATTTCTTTCATGGCTGTTAGGTAAGAAGGGCCCAATAAACTGCCGGGAAAAAGCTTTACCAGCTGTGCTCCCAAATCAACCGAATGCATCATTTCGGTTGGAGTAAAACAACCCGGCACCCAAAGCAAATCATTTTTATCAGCCAGTTCAGCTACTTCTTCATTTACTCCCGGGCAAACAATAAAATCGGCACCTTCATTAATAAATTCAGTTGCCTCGATTTTATTAATGATTGTACCAACGCCTAATTGTAATCCAGGCAATTCTTCGTCTGCGACTTTTCGCAATTGCAAAAAATTATTCAATGCATTTTCGCCACGGTTGGTGTATTCAACCAAACGGGCACCAGCATGGTATAAGGCTTTCAGTATTTGTACACTTATCTCCACATCAGGATGAAAATAAAGTGGTAGGACGCCTTGCTCAATAACCAGGCTTAACGTCTTTTTTTTTCTGTCCATAATAACTGATTTTTTATTTTATTTTTTTAAACCTTTTTAGAAAAATAACTGAATGCTTTTAAAACATGTCATTCACTGTCTTTTTTACCAGAACTTTACATACAAAGCTGAAATTAATAAAAGGGTAAGAATAATTAATAGTATAGTTGATGGCTTTAATTTAAACATACTCTTATCCAGATCAAAGGCTTTAGGATTTATTTTTGGTCCTGCAAGGCTTATTACAATCATAATAATCATAGTAAACATAAATGATAAACCCATACAAATATGAAATGGAATTTCAAAACCACCTTTCCCATTCGCATAGGCCGTATATAGGAAATTTTCATGCCCCATTAATTGTGGGGCTAATTCATTAAAGAAAACTGATAAAACGAAGCCTGTTATTAAACCAACTATTGCCGCAAGGCCTGTTGTTCTTTTCCAAAACATTCCCAGGAAAAACATGGCAAAAACACCAGGGCTAATAAAGCCTGTATATTTTTGAATATACGTGAACCCGCCTACACCACCTATTCCCAATAAATCGTTCCAGGTAAAAAGCACAGCAAGAATCATGGCTACAAAAACGGTTACCCTACCTACTAATACTTGTTTTCTTTCATCGTCTTCTTTGCCAATATATTTTTTATGAATATCCAGTGTATAGATAGTTGATATACTATTTATTTTTCCTGCCAACGAAGCTACAATTGCTGCAGTTAATGCAGCAACAGATAAACCTTTCAACCCGGTTGGTAAAAATTCAAGGATAGCAGAATAGGCTCCATCTTTTCCACCAACCAATTTTGGCAAATAACCTTTTGAGTATAGAACAAATGCAGCAATACCAGGCAACATAACAATAATGGGCATTAGTAATTTTAAAAATCCGGCAAACAAAATTCCGGTTCTTGCTGTTTGCAAATCAGCTCCCAGTGCTCTTTGTGTGATATATTGATTACAACCCCAATAATTTAGATTAATGATCCAGATACCCGCCAGGTATGAGGCCAGACCTGGAAAAGTGAGGTACTTATCAACTTCATTTTGAGTAGAAGTAGCTGTTGGCCTGGGAATGATCATCTTAAAATGCTCAGGTGCATTTTGCATCAAGACTTTAAAACCGGCAATAGCATTACTTCCTACACCAAATTTTTCGCCTACAACGGTTAGGGCTATATAAGTGGTAACCAATCCACCAATAATTAAAACAGCAACCTGTATCACATCAGTATATCCGATAACTTTCATGCCTCCCAATGATATAATTAAGGCAAAAACTGAGAGTGCTATCATGATAACATGAAGATATCCGCCGCCGGTAATCCCATTAATAGCCACTGCTCCTAAATATAAAATAGAAGTTAGATTTACAAACACATAAAGGAATAGCCAAAAAATAGCCATGATAAATGCCACTGATTCATTGTACCTTGTTTTTAAAAATTGTGGCATAGTATAAATCCGGTTCTTAAGATAAACCGGTATAAACCATACAGCTACAATAATCAATGCGATAGCAGCAATCCATTCATAAGCAGCAACAGCAATACCCAGAAAAAATCCTTCACCACTCATCCCGATAAATTGTTCTGCAGAAATATTTGATGCAATTAATGAGGCACCAATAGCCCACCAGGTAAGGGTTCCTTCGGCAAGAAAAAATGCCTTGGCATCGTGTTCATTTCTTTTCCGTTTATTATAAACGTAATAACCATAGCCGGCTACAATAATGAAATAGATAATAAAAATGGCGTAATCAGCAAACGCAAAAGTCCTGTTCATAAGCAATCGTAAATTTAAAGTGTTATAGTGTAGTTTTTAAAACCGGTTCTCAAGCAATAATTAAAACTTTGTAATATCCACATTTTTTTTCTTACTCCAATTATTTATTGTTTAATTGATAATAAACTTCGTTCCAGCGGAGTTCATTTTTTAGATCCCTGAGCTTTGTTTCTTTATCAATAAAAACTGTTTCAATACCAGCCATATCTGCAAAATTTTCAAGGTATTCTGATGTTAAGTTTTGGCTGTAACAGGTATGATGCGCGCCACCCGCCAATATCCAGGCAGCACAACCCGTGGCCATATCAGGAAGCGGTTTCCATAACACCCTGGCAACAGGAAGATTTGGTAGTTCATGAACAGGAGCAACAGCCTCAACTTCATTTACCAGCAACCGAAAACGGTTGCCCATATCAATTAAAGAAGCATTTAAGGCAGCACCGCCACTAACGTTAAAGACTAAACGAACAGGATCTGCTTTGCCTCCAATACCCAGGGGATGAATTTCACAAGAAGGTTTACCTTTTGAAATAGAAGGGCATATTTCCAACATGTGAGAACCCAATACCATTTGATTATCCGGATTAAAATGATAGGTATAATCTTCCATAAAAGAATTCCCACCTTTCAGGCCAGTTGCCATCACTTTCATAGCCCGCACTAATGTTGCTGTTTTCCAATCTCCTTCTCCCGCAAAACCATACCCCTCTGCCATTAAACGCTGTGCTGCTATACCAGGTAATTGGGACATGCCATGCAAATCTTCAAATGTATCTGTAAAGCCTTTGAAGTTTGCCTTTTGCAGGAAATTTCTTAAACCAATTTCAATCTTTGCCGCTTCACGCAAGGAAGCATGCCTTTCATTTCCTTTTTTTAAACTTTCAACCAATGTGTATTGCTCATTATAAACACTGCATAATTGATCAATATCGTTATCACTTACTTCATTAATTATTTGTACTAAATCACCAATGCCATGTGTGTTCACAGAATAGCCAAACTTCATTTCTGCTTCCACTTTATCTCCATCTGTAACAGCTACATTACGCATATTATCACCAAAGCGAACAAATTTTGCCTGTTGCCAATCGTGCCATGCCGCTGCTGCCCGTGACCAAATATTAATTTGTCCCTGCACTTTTTCATCTTGCCAATGCCCTACTACAATTTTTCTTCTGATACGCATGCGACTCATTATAAATCCAAATTCCCTGTCTCCATGAGCACTTTGATTAAGATTCATGAAATCCATATCAATATCATTCCATGGTATATCGCGGTTGAACTGTGTATGCAAATGGCACAATGGTTTTTGTAAAATCTTTAATCCCCCAATCCACATTTTAGCAGGGGAAAAAGTATGCATCCATGCAATAATTCCTATACAATTCGCACTAGCATTGGCTTCCTGGCATAATGCATAAATTTCTTCCGGCGTCTTTACGGTTGGTTTGTATATTACAGTTACCGGAATTTGCCCGGCATCATTATATGCTTTTGCAATAATTTGTGAATGTTCTGCAACTTTTTTTAATGTTTCTTCTCCATATAAATGTTGGCTACCTGTTACAAACCATACTTCCATTTTTTTTAGATCATCCATTGTTAAATGTTTATTCGTTTTTAATTATTTTCTAATCTATTTACAAACGCTTTCATTATTTTTAAATCACCCAACAGAAATTTGTTGGCATTTTTTCTGAGAAGATATAAACAAATTATTCATTCGAAACCAACTCAACTTCCTTTATCCGTTCGGGAAACCATATCATCATTTCTCCTTTACCCCTATTGGCCCACGCATAATAAGGAATAGCAACAAATGGTTGATTTACCGTATGTAGATTTTCACCATTTGCATCAATCAAAACCGCCGGTACACTGGCTTTTATAATCTCTATTCCATTTAAAAGATCCGGCTTATATTCGGTTGTAAATGTTGTATTAACCGGCATTACAATGTTAGATGCTTTCCCATTATTATCAACCCACTCAGCACAATACATGATGGGGCCACGCTGCAGAGCAACTTTTCCTATATCATTTTTAACCATATTATTGGCTACCACTCTTCTTACCTCCATTGGAAGATTTACCTTGATGATATCATTCTTTTTCCATGTCCGATTCAATACTGCATATCCATTTTGAATTTGATAAGCCACCTCTTTTCCATTGATGGTTATAATTGTTTTATTATCAGAATTATTTTTGAAAGCATACAGGTCAGAAGGGATCGCTTCATTTTTTGCCCAACCTGGAATACGCACCAGCATTGAAAAAGCGAAAGATGATTTTGGATTAACCGTGAATTTCAAATCACCATTCCAGGGATAATTATTTTGCTGAATAATTTCAACCTGTTTGTTTTGAATATTCAATGAAACATGGCTGCTGATAAAAAGATTCACAAATAGTTTATCATCTTTTTGCGCATATACATAACCGGGAACAGATGGCAACAACCTTACAAGATTAGTTGGACAACAGGAACATGGGAACCATCCGGATCTCTCTGGTTCCATATCCGGATGCGAAAAGCTGTTTTTTATCTGCATCGCATTTGTATAAAAAAACGACTTGCCATCAAGGCCCACACCAGATATAAGCCCATTATACAATATCTTTTCTAATACATCAATATATTTGGCATCTCCATGTAAAAGAAACATTCTTTCATTCCAAAAAACATTGGCAATGGCAGCACAGGTTTCGTTGTAGGCCGTTGTATTTGGCAATTCATAATTATCGCCATAACGTTCGCCAGATCCCACAGCACCGGCTCCCCCCTGAACATATATTTTTTTTGAAACCATATTATTCCAGATCGTATCAATCGCATGGAGCAATTTTTCATCTCCGGTTAATGCTGCTACATCAGCCATTGCTGAATATAAATATCCGGCACGCACCGCATGGCCTTCAGCCTCTGTTTGATCTACTACAGGTTTATCATCCTGCCAATACATGCCATTCTTCCACTCATCTTTGCTGGTTGAATCATACCCTTTGTAATGACCTCTCTGTTCTACAAAAAACTTTGCTGTTTGCAGGTATTTTTCTTTTCCTGTTATGCGATAGAGTTTTACCAAACCCATTTCCACTACTTCATGACCGGGGGCGACATGTTTTTTATCAGGGCCGAAAACTGAACAAACAAGATCAGCGTTTTTTAAAGCAATATTTAAAAATGATTTTTTGCCTGTGGCTAAATAGTAAGCTACTGCAGCTTCGTACATATGGCCTGCATTATATAACTCATGGCTAAGTTCCCTTTCTTTTTCCCATCGTACTTTACCAACCCATGGGCCTACATTGTTAGGGTTGATCGTTCTTGCTGTATATAAGTAACCATCAGGTTCCTGTGCTGCTCCTACGATGGTGATTAATGAATCAACATATTTTTCAAGCTTTGCATCAGGAAATAAACTTAATGAATAAGCAGCGCCTTCAATTGTTTTATAAATATCGGTATCATCAAAAGGGTATAGTGTACAAAATTTACCAGACCTTTCTGCAGCCATTACAAAATTCTTTACGCGGCCGGTTTTTTCGCACCTTTCAAAAGAAGCAGGTATGGTAACTGTCTCATTAATTTTCAGACGTGGAAGCCAAAAATTATCTGAAAGCCTTACTTCTTTAAAAGGTATAGCCTGGATTGGATAATCTTTTTTTTGCCCAAAAAGCATCGAAGTAGTTAACACCAAAAATGAAAGTAGTATTTGTTTCATACTTTTTCTTTTTAAATTATCTTTTACCGCCGGTATTATATTTTGGTTTCATTCCTGATCTAAATAAGTCCTTGTCCATAATAACTGCCAGAGCCATGCTTGCGTTCAAAATGTTTTTTTATCAAAGCTTCTTTTAAACGGGGTGCATTTCGATTGATTGATTCAGTTAACCACGCCATTTGTGCAATGTTTTCAAGCACGGCACTATTATAAACGGCTTTTGCAGCAGTTTTACCCCATGTAAATGGCGCGTGATTTCCTACCAATATCATTTCTACTTCCTCATAACTCAATGCTTTTTCTTTAAAACAATTAATGATCTGGTAACCGGTTTCATATTCATAATCTCCCTGTATCATTTCATCATTCATGGGTGATGCGCATGGAATATCCACCGTATTATGATCGGCATGCGTTGTTCCAAATATGGGAATATCTCTTTGGGCCTGTGCCCATGATGTTGCATAGGTTGAATGAGTATGCGCTATGCCCCCAATATTCGCCCATTGCTTATATAATACTGCATGGGTTTTAGTATCTGAGGAAGGACGCAAGTTTCCTTCTACAACCTTTGCATCAAAATCTACAATCACCATTTTACCAGGGGTGAGTTCATCGTAGGGAACACCACTGGGTTTTATAGCAAATACAGATAAAGCTCTGTCTGCTGCACTTACATTCCCAAATGTAAATAATACCAACCCTGATTTTGGTAATTGCATATTGGCTTCGTAAGCTTCTAGTTGTATATGTTCGTATTTTGTCTTTGCCACTAGTTACCTTGTTAATTGTTGTTCAGTGAATTTACCTAATTGTTGATATTTCAAATATCTTTTTGCATAGATGGCTACCTTATCTTTATTAGGATAGTATTCTTTATCAAAACCCTGTCCCATGGCAGCCATTGCATCTTCCACTTTATCAAAAATACCAGCTGCAGTTGCTGCAAACATAGCTGCGCCGGTAGCACACGTTTGTTCTGATCGATGGATTCTTATTGGCATGTCCATTACATCGGCCATTGTTTGCATAATGTAAGGTGACTTCCTGGCCACACCTCCTATTCCTATCAGGCCTTTTACCGGAACGCCCTGTTGATTAAACCTATTTACAATTGCTTTAGCGCCAAAACAGGTGCCTTCAACCAAAGCTTTAAAAATACGTGGCGCATCTGTACCAAGGTTTAATCCGCTGATTGTTGCTTTAAGCAATTGATTGGCATCCGGGGTTCTCCTACCATTTAACCAATCTACAGACAATTCATCAGCTTCATTCAGCGGCAATTTTTCTGCTGCCAATGAAAGTTCGCGGATCATTTTATCACCGAGTTCTTTGATTAATTTTTCTGCAGTGGAAACATCAATTACCGATGAATTTTGCAGTAAATTATTCAAGGGCCATGAAAGAATATTTTTGAACCAGGCGTAAGTATCACCAAATGCAGATTGACCTGCTTCCATGCCCAACATACCCGGCACAACTGAACCGGAAACCTGGCCACAAATACCACCTACTAATATTTCATCGGCTTCAACTGTTGGCACTACCAGAATATCACAAGTTGATGTACCCATTACCTTACTCAAATGATAGGGTTCTATCTGGCCACCAACAGCACCCATGTGTGCATCAAATGCGCCAACACCGATAACAACATTAGTTGATAATCCCAGGCGTTCTGCCCATTCTGCAGAAATATAGCCTGCAGGTTTATCGGCAGTATAAGTTTCCTTAAATAATCTTGAAGTAAATCCATTCAGTAAAGGATCCAGGGAATTAAAAAATTCATTAGGAGGTAATCCTCCATACTCTGCGCCCCATAAGGCTTTGTGTCCCGCAGAACATACGCCCCGTTTCATTTTATGCACATCTGTTCCACCTGTTAATAAAAAAGGAATCCAGTCGCAGTGCTCAACCCAAGAATAACATGCCTGCCTAACGGTATCGTCTACACGAAGTACATGAAGCAATTTTGCCCAAAACCATTCTGATGAATAAATGCCACCAACAAATTTTAAATAATTAATTTCAAAATTGATGGCGTGCTCATTTATGGCTGCCGCTTCTCTAGTAGAGGTATGGTCTTTCCACAACACAAACATTGCATTTGGATTATTTTCAAAACCCGGTATTAAAGCAAGCGGTTTACCGAATTTATCAACCGCCACAGGTGTAGATCCGGTTGTATCTACTGAAATGGCTTTTACTTTTGAAGCTAATGTTTTACCTGACTTTTGCAGGCAATCTTTTAAAGTCGATTCGAGGCCTTCAACATAATCCAAAGGGTGCTGCCTGAATTGATTTTGGGAAGGATCACAATACAACCCATCCCTCCACCTTGGATAGATAAAAACGGATGAAGCAATTTCTTCTCCATTATCAGTATCAATTATTACAGAACGAACAGAATCCGTTCCATAATCAACTCCTATAACGTATGATTTTTGTGACATTTTATAAAGCAATCTAAAAAAGAAGCAATATAAGGATTATTTTTAAGTGTCAAACTAACATTTAAAAGTATTTTTCTTTTATTTTTTATCCGATTCTAAAAATCAATTGGAATAACAGGTTATTAATCCCAACAAATTCAATAAATTTATTAGACTTTGCAAATTTAAGTTTGGGAAGTATAGCGCAAACGTAAGAATTTTTTTGCCTGGTGCAAAGCAGCTTTTAGTGCATCCTGGAAATCTCCGGGAGCAGTAATTAATAGCTGAGCGTCCATTTAATAAAATTTTCCCGGACCGGCGTATTAGCGGACTGATCATCATTCATTTCTGGAATAAATAAAGAAAAATATTTATTTAAACTTCAGGTCTACCGAAATTACATCCGATACAAGATTGGTTGTTTGCGAGTAATGCCCGTAACGCAATTCCAGGGAACTCAAGCCATTAAAAAGCCCCTTTGGCGGTGCAATACGAAAATTAACTCCATAAAACTGGCTATCAAAGGCTGACAATGAATAATTACTGGTATAAAACTGATCGTTCGCCGTATGCACTTCATAGGGTGCAAAATATTTCACGGCCGTCTGTGTATAGTACCTGTAAAAAGGGGATACGGAAAAAAACGGGGTGATCTTTACAGGAACCTCAAGACTGGCAGTATGCGATTGCAGGCCCCAACTGTCTATATAGTATCTGTAATACGATCGGAGAATAATTTTATCGCCCAGGAAATAATTTAACCGCATCCCGATGGGTAATTTGAGCCGTTGAGAAGGAAGGTTTTCAATATTAGGTGTGCCATCATTAAAATAAACCCTGTGAAAAGGTAAACCGAGGTAACCGGTTTGGTAAACACCATCCATGAGAATAATACCTTGCAATCTTTTGTTGATCACCTGCGAAAAAGAAAGAGATAAAGTTCCTGTTGTTCTGGGGCTTGTTGGAATTTTATTTCTATTTTCACCACCGCCACTTGCGGCCGTTACTGTAACCACCTGAACAAATTCGGAAGGATAAATCATTTTAACGCGATCAAAATAGCCAGTGAGTTTGCCGGTAAATTCCCCATTATTTTTTGTTTTTTTTGAATATTCAGCATCCAAGCCAAAAGAACTGTAATTATATTCTTTGGAAAAATAAAGACCTAACCCAAATTCATTTCCTTTTTTGGCATTCTCAACAGACCAGTTTAGTGATGGGTAAACACGTGAGCCACCGGTTTTTGAAGCACCTGTTTTACTAACATAAGCGGAAGAAGCTGATGTATGATGATCAAAGCCAAGTCCGGCTGTCAATGTATGTTTACGATTCATGTCGTCCCATCCGATCCATGTTACATCGAGGCCATTGGATAAGTCTATTACTTTTTCTGTACCGATGCCGCCCGTAATTGCCGAATGGTCGCCATTTTGCGAATAGTAACTGGATACCAGGTTAACCTCATCAATCTTCAATGGCTTGGAAATATAAAATGTAGTATCCTTATCCTGGTATTGTGCAAACGCATGCAACATCATCATATAAATACCAACCAGGGTTAAACAAATTTTTTTCATGAATTAAATTATGTGTTTGAAAGATAAGGGTCAATTGCATCCACAACCACCGCCGGTTTTACCACCATTGGCGCCTGAGGCGCCTTCGCGGTAAGATTGGAAATTGAGCTCATTTTTTTCCACCTTCCGGTTCCCCAAAATCATTTCAGAATCATTGAGCCTGCTTTTCTGGTAGGCTTTTACATTGGCACAGGAAGCCAATATAATCCCTGCCACAGGTACAAGGATTAAATTTTTAAGAGTTTGTTTTGTCATATTTAATTATGTGAATCTTATGAATTTCCAAATCAATTTGAGGCTCCTTTCAAATGAATAAATAAATGAAACGCTTTATCTTTTATAATTACAAATACTTACTATTTCATCTGCAAATTCTTCAGCATTTTCATTTGGAAATCCATCCCACGATTTTAAGATATTACCATTTGCATCCAATAGAAGAGTGTATGGAAATTTGCCATCCGGGTTATATTTATCAGCCAAAGCATCATTTTGTTTTTTAGTTTGCTCGTCCAATTGATTTTTTTTATTCCGTGGGAAATCGGCATTTATCATAACCAGTGAAGTATCTGCCATTTTTGAGAACACATCACTTTGAAAAATTTCTTTTCTTAAACGCATACAGGGACCACACCAATCAGAACCTGAAAAATTCAATAAGATGAGTTCGTGTTTTTCGCTGGCAATTTTTTTTGCAGTTGCAAAGTCTGGCTGCCCGCTTGTGAAAGCCATGGCGGTAAAGCAAAGTATAATAATTAGTAATTTATTCATTAATGATAGTTTTTTAAGGTCCTTTAGATTAAGGTTGGAAATAATAATCTTTTAGTTGGGTGGGCATGAAATGCTAACAGTTTTTTAACAAAAAAACATTGCCAAATCATTAACCTTTTCAAGTGCTTTTATTTTATGTAAATCTTATATTGGCTGATGAATAAACAGTATTGTTATCATCAATTACAATCGCTTCAATATCTTTCATCTGGTTAATAAGATCCATACCTGCCTTAATTCCCATAATCATTACCGGTGTGGCCATGGCATCTGCGATTTCCGCATTGAGGGTAATAATGGTGACACTTTTTATGCCCGTTACCGGCAATCCAGTCCTTGGGTCGATTGTGTGTGAATACTTCTTCCCATTGATCATTACAAATTTTTCATAATTTCCGGAGGTGGCAACAGCCAAATCTGTAACATTGAGATATGAGAACAATTCATGGGCGGCATTGGGATTTACAATACCAATTGTCCAAGGCTTGCCATTGGGCTGTAGGCCCCATGTGGTAAGGTCTCCGGACGCATTTACAATTCCACTTTTAACACCCAAAGATTTCATTACCAACCGGGCTCTTTCTGCGGCATATCCTTTTCCGATGCCTCCAAAACCAATGCGCATTCCTTTCTCTTTAAGAAAAACGGTGCAGTTTTCATGATCAAGGATAATGTTACGGTAATTGATAAGGCGTACCATTCTTTTGGCAGTTTCTTTATCCGGCAAGGCTTTCATATTGGTGTCAAAATTCCATAATTGCTTATCTATTGATCCGTAAGAAATGTCGAATGAGCCTTGTGTAATCCGGGAAATACGAAGAGATCTTTCAATAATTGAAAAGGTTTCCTGGGATACCGCAACGGGAGATGCGCCCGCATACCGGTTAATAAGACTTGTTTCACTATCCTCATTAAAAGTGGTAAGCAATTTTTCTATCCGCTGTATTTCCTGAACACCGGCATCTATGCATTCATTAGCCCAGGTTTCATTATCGGCAACCACACTTATTTCAAAATGATTGCCCATGAGCTTTAATCCTTTTTTAAATACAGTCTGCTCACTCATGCAGGGAAATTAGGTTTACGAATAATTGAGTCTACCAAATAATGAAATTCTTCGGGTTAAGTAATTGGAAAACTATTGTAAGTTTTTTGAAAAGTGTGTTAACCCTGCGTTAATTGGAACTAAAAAAAATAGCTTTCATTTTCTTAACAGGTAAACTTTCAGGAATAAAATATGCAGCAGGAATAAATCAAATATTATTTAGAATTTTATCTCTTTACTTAAAAAATCTATCGGACTCACAGGTGCATAATCTTCAATAAATGCAATTATATTATTGTAATTAATAAATTCATCTTTGGAATGCATGGTGGTAAGCACCACAGTTTTCATACCCGCATTTTCTGCCGCTTCTACGCCTTTTGGCGCATCTTCAAACACGATACAATCTTCAGGTGCAAAGTTTAAAAGCTGTGCACATTTAATAAAAGTTTCAGGATCCGGCTTGCTGGTAGCCACATCATCGGCGCTTACTATTGCTTTAAAAAAATGCCGGAGATGTAAATTATCCAACACAAAATTGATATTAAACGGAATGGCTGCAGATCCGATAGCCATTAAAATTCCTGCCTGTTCCGCGTTTTCTAAAAATGGTTGCAATCCTTTAATCAATCTCAGGTTAGGTAGATAAGCATTTTGGTATCTCCTTTCTTTTTCAAAAGATAATTCATCTATTTGCTCCTGCGGAAAATAATTCTCTCCAAAAATTCTCACCAGCAGTTCTGCATTCTTGCCATACATCTGCACTTTTACTTCATCCCACGTAAGGCCTGCCTTTAGATCATTGTTCAATATGTCGTACCACGCCTGCGCGTGGTATGACATATCGTCGATCATGGTTCCATTCAAATCAAAAATAAATGCTTTCTTTTCCATTATGGTTTTTAAAAAAATTATATTTTCTACAAATCTCCGACGAACACATCTTTCAATATAAATGGGATTCACCAACTAACTTTCAATAAGGAAACTCCCTGGGCGGCTAAATTCAATTGATAATTCAGCGTTCCGTTCGCAACTTTTAATTGTTTATCTCTAATATTCTGTTTTAATTTTCCTGCTTTTTTCAATTCATTAAATTGCTTTTCAGTAAACTGTTGTGGAGAGTTCATTTTCTTCCATAACGTATAGGAATTGCTATACTTTTCATCAACCAAATAACTATTTACTGTTACCTTAATCGCAGGTAATTTTTGCAATTCTAATTTTATAATAGCATTCATTTTTTTATTATCATTATCGTGATAATTCCAAACCATAATGTACATATTGTGCGCATCTATAGTAGCTAATGCATCAACATAAGGTTTATTCCGAACGCTGCTATCAATAATGGTTTGAAGTGATAACGCATTTGAATTATTTACTTCAAGCATATCTCCCTTCATCATACCAAACATGCGGAATACATTGAGGACAGGCTTATCAACTCCATTGGTAGAGAGATCTCGGAAACCTGCAAACCATGGTTGATTTTCAAATTCAAATGACCAACTTACTGCACCCGTGAGATTTACATTGTATTTTTTTCTCATCGCATATAATTGTGAAAAAGAAGCCGCGATATAACTTGAATACATAGTGCCATTTCTATAGGCATTTTGTGGACTAAAATCTACAGAGCAGGCAGCACAACCTTCAGGATCAAACTCCCCGATTATTACAGGTAAATGTTTTAATGAAGGAAATGAATTTACAATTTCAAAACCTTTGGCTACATCCTGTAACTGCACAGCCATATTCATCTGAACATGATCATTCACAATTTTGGGATCGCCTTTGGCATGATAGGTAATGTAATCAAGTGGCGCTCCGGTTTTGCCTGTTGCATAATTTTTTCCATCAACGCAATGTTGTAAAAATTCTTTGAGAAAATCTGCAGCTTTATTCCAGCGGGGACCTGTAGTAGTCGGGCCACCCACTTTTGCAGCGGGAAAAGCTCTTTTAACTGCATCAACAGTGTAATCATATAAAGTTAAATATTCCTGCAAAGTGCCTTTCCAGTAGTCAATATTAGGTTCGTTCCATACTTCCCAATACCATGTTTTTACTTCTGACTCACCATATCTATTTACACAATGCTTTACCCAATGATATATTAATTGAGCCCATTTTTTATAATCATTAGGAGGATAAGCCCACCCCGTGTAAATAGAATCATACAGCACTCCTGGCTTCCAGTGATGGCGATAGGGTTCTGGTTTCTCTGAAAGCGCCTCGGGCATAAAACCAATCTCAGCAATAGGCTTTATCCCACGTTTTATAAATACATCAAAAATTGAATCAACAATCTTCCAATAATATACAGGTTTTCCATTTGCATCTTCGGTATATACATTGGTTGAGCTCCATTTCAAATCTGCTTTACCATTACCTGTTGTCAATAAATTATGCACACGAACATATACAGGTGAAGGACTTAACGCAGCTAATTCGGACAACAGTTTTTTACCATCTTTCATGGTTGTAAAATTCGCTTCATCATACCCAAAATAAGACCATATAGGCTTATAAGGTCCGGTTTTTTTTGTTGCATTAATTTTAATTTCAGTTGTTATTGGTTGCGCAAAACCAATAACAGAATTTAATGCCAGGCATGTAACAAGTATCATCCCTATGATGAAAGAATTGTATTTTTTATTTCTATTATTTTTATAAAGCATTGGCTTAGCAGAAAAGACTTTAATTCAATTTTACTTTATAAATAGTAACCTCATGATACTTTTCTCCCGGCTTTAAAATAGTTGAAGGGAAATTGGGTTTATTTGGAGAATCAGGAAAATGTTGTGTTTCCAGGCATAGCGCTGTATGCTGTTTTATTGGTTTACGATCACGGTTTATAAACTTACCATCTAAAAAATTACCTGTGTAAAATTGCAAACCGGGTTGCGTAGTGTACACTTCCAGTGATCTGCCACTAATGGAATCTGATAGTTCAGCAACTTTTTGCAAAGAAGTATCTTTTTTATTCAACACCCAGTTATGATCATAGCCCCCTTTTACGGAATCAATATCACGGCCAATTTTTTTGGGTGAGGTAAAATCAAAAGGTGTTCCTTTAACTGCTTTTATTTCTCCCGTAGGAATCAAAGTACTGTCAACCGGAGTGTAATGATCCGCATCAATCATCAATGTATTACCAAGAATGGTATTATTAACATCGCCTGATAAATTAAAGTAACTATGATTGGTTAAATTAACAGGTGTTGCTTTATCTGTTTCAGCATTATATTCAATTTTTAATTCATCATCATTGGTTAATGTGTATTGCACGGTAACATTCAGATTTCCGGGATAACCTTCTTCGCCATCTTTGCTTAGATATTTTAAAGTAAGAGATGGTACACTATCCGATGGAACTGATGCATCCCAAACCACTTTATCAAAACCTTTTAATCCGCCATGCAACGTATTCTTTCCATCATTTGCCGAAAGCTGATATGTTTTACCATCGAGTGAAAATTTAGCATCACCAATACGATTTCCATAGCGGCCAATCAATGCCCCGAAATAAGGCGGCTTTTGAAGGTATTGCTGCAGACTATCAAAACCAATAATAATGCTTGATTTGTTACCATTCTTATCAGCAGTTACAAAAGAAGTAACTGTGCCACCATAGTTGGTGATGGTAACTTTAGTTCCTTTATCATTAACCAAAGTATAGAGATACACGTTTTTACCATCATGTTCACCCCAATCTGTTTTAGTAATTCCGGGCTTTGCTGCCTGATCCTTTTTGTTTTCAGAAGAGTTGTTGCAGGAACCCAATAATGTGGTGAGGGCACCGGCGGCAAGTAAAAAACTCATAAATTTCATATTGATTGTTTTAAGGTTTTAAAAGTATATAATATTGTTTATTCCGGCCATCTGGCTACAACCGGCCAGTCATGAAACCAAACTATTTTTTTTATTTGCAATTTAGACTTACCATTATCATTGGCATCATAGGCGTGATACACCAGGTAATCTGAACCATTGAAAGCAGCCACAGCATTGTGCCCTACACCATACCAGCGCTTATCACCTTCCAGCAAAAGGGAGCCTCCCCCTAAATTCATAGGGATTCCATCTCTGTCAACATAAGGCCCATAAATTTTTTCACTTCTACCAACCATCATCTTGTAGGTACTTTTTTCTCCGCGGCAACAATAATCAAACGATACAAATAAGTAATAATAATTTTCATGCTTATAAATAAATGGTGCTTCAATTGCCGCATCACCGGCTACTGAATCGGGAAGAATATAATCTCTTTTACGCGAGGCCACTGTGTACCATTTTTCTGGTTCTGCAACTGAAGTCAAATCATCATTAAGTTTTACCAATTTTATTCCATTCCAGAAAGAACCAAATACCAACCAGGGTGTTTTATTTTCATCCATAATTAAATTAGGATCGATGGCATTCCACATGTCTCTGCCTGGCACCGACTGAATTACTTTACCATGATCCATCCATTTAAAATCCTTAGATGATGGATCCAAAGTTTTATTGGTAGCTAACCCAATACATGAAGTATTTTTTCCAAAAGCAGATACGGCATAATATAAATAATACTGGTGATTATGATAGCTGATATCCGGTGCCCAGATATGTCCTTTGAAACCAGGTATTGCATCCACAGCCCATTGAGGCGGTTTATTAAACACTGGTTTTTCCTGTTTCCAATGCTTCCTGTCTTCTGAAGAAAAAACAGTAATACCCTGTCCGGTACAAAAAATATAATAATTACTATCCTGTCGAATGATCACAGGATCATGAACAGGAATCAGTGTATCATTCATCAAAGAATCCTTCTGAGCAAACAGATTCATTGTGAACAATAACCATAATACGGTGAAATATACTTTCATAATTCTTTTCGATAAAAAACAAATACAATTGACGAACCTAAATCCTGCTTTATTATGCTCAACCTATTCATATATTACTCCTGCCTTTTGCAATACTTCTTCCATTATTTTGATGATGGATAAGGTTAAATGATGGGGCATCCTGTCACTTTGCAATAAACCATTATCCATGCAATGGATTACTTCCATTATTTCATGTTCAAAGCCATTACTTAAATGCGGCATTGTAAAATATTGTGTTTCACCATCATTCAAATGAACTGAAAAATCTGTAGCCTTAAACCAGGGATTATTAATTTTTATCCTGCCTTTTGTGCCAATGATCTCAGCCTCAATTGCAGTATTAAAAGTAATGGAAGATATCACGTGAGCCGTTTCTCCATTTGGATATTTTAATACTATATTGGCATATTCATCTACTCCTGTGACTGCCAGTTTTGAAATAACTTTTAGCGATGATGGCTCACCAAAAATCAGTGTAGCTAAAAAAAGAGGATAAATTCCAACATCCATCATTGATCCACCTCCCAGGGCTTTATTATACAACCTTCCTTCCATTTCTTCCGGTGCTTTAAACCCAAAATCTGCAGATAAATATTTTGGCTGGCCAATAATATCATCTTTAATTAATGAACGTATTTTTTCAATAATAGGCATACATGACGTCCACATTCCTTCCATCAAAAAAACCTTGCTTTCATTTGCCGCGTTGATCATCTCTTTAGTTTGGCGGTAACTTAGCGACATAGGCTTTTCGCATAACACGGCTTTTTTATTTTTCAGGCAGGCCATTGCATGTTCATAATGAAAAGCATGTGGAGTTGCTATGTAAATGATGTCGACATTTTCATCTTTCAACAAGTCATCATAATTATTATAAAACCTGGAGGCATTGTATTTGTCAAGGTATGCTTTGGCCCTATCCGCATCACGGGAAGCGATCGCATACACCTCTGACTGCTCCACAAAATTAAGTGCGGTACAAAATTTTTCTGCAATCCTACCTGCGCCCAGGATACCCCAACGGTATTTTTTACTCATGATAATAATTGATTAATATACTTGCCCATTTATCTGAATTACATTTTTACCCTAATAACAGAAAATGAATAAGGAGCAGCTTTAAACTTAATTTGTTTTCCATTAACAGCAACCGTTGATTCAACTGGCGCTACATTATAAGGCTTCGCAAACGAGTTTTCACTTTCAAGATCATTGCTCTGCAACGTAGTAACTGATCCCCTAGATACACCCTTATTTATTCCTTCAAGTTTAATCGTATTTGCCTGTTCTTTACCTGATGCATTTACTACTTTTATTATTACATCATTTGTATTTTTATCAATAACTGCTGAAACGTATAAACTATCCTGGCCGGTTAATGGCTTACCATTCATTAATGCCGGAACAACATTGGTTCCTTTATTAGTTGAATATAATTTTTGTACATAATAATCAGGTGTTCCATAAGATTTAATATTGTTGACCCATATAAGATCAGGTGTCCATTGCCAGGCTTCGTCATGTGCAAATAACGGCGCATAGGAAGCCATGTTTACTACATCGGCATTCCTTTCAAGACCCGTCATGAAGGCTGCTTCTGCTATGGCAGTGGCCATGTTATTTTTATTATGAATGCTTACTGTATGATCGCTTTGTGCGGCGTATTCGCCTGCAAAAATTTTAGAACCATTTCTTGGATAATTATCATACCGGGTAGCATTAGCTAAAAACCATTCAGGACGGCGATAATAATGTTCATCAATTAAATCAGCATGCAATTTTCTTACCCGGTCATTAAGATAGTCAAAGCGATCTCCGTTAGGATCGGTGCCGGAACTCACTACCAGCTTAAAGTTTGGATACTTATCTTTTATCGCCTTAGAAAATATTTTTAATCGTTCTATATATTGTGGTCCCCAGTTTTCATTTCCTATTCCCATCATTTTTAAATTAAATGGCGCAGGATGACCGAGAGACGCACGCACCTTTCCCCATGTAGTATTTACATCACCATTGGCAAATTCTATCAGGTCCAAAGCATCCTGTACATAAGGATCAAGTTCGTTTAGAGGCACTACTTCAGCAGTATTAAACTGGCATGCCATACCACAATTTAGAATGGGCAATGGCTCTGCTCCAATATCTTCTGCTAGTTGAAAATATTCAAAAAAACCAAGTCCGAAAGTTTGAAAATAATCCGAAGCAGGGCGATTGGCAAATTCAGTATTCCAACGGTTCATGATCAACTGGCGTTCTTCAACAGGGCCCAAAGTTCTTTTCCATTGATAACGATTGGCAAGGTCACGTCCTTCTACAATACAGCCTCCGGGAAAACGAATAAATCCGGGCTTCATATCTGCCAGTAATTGGATCATATCAGCCCTCATACCTCCGGGCCTGCTCTTCCATGTATCAGAAGGGAATAAGGAGATCATATCAAGATCAACTACGCCACTTCCTTCAAACCAAATATTTAATTTACCATTCAATGCAGTATCGGTGGCATTAAAACTTATTGCTTCTTTTTTCCATTCATTTTCTGAAACAGCCGGAGATAAGATCGCGCTGCCAATAACTTTACCTGAGGCATTCCACAACTCAATATGCAATTTTAATCCGGATGTTTGCTGCCTGCACAATACAGAAAAATCATAGCGCAACCCCTTTTTTATTCCCATGCCACGAAAGCCATCATTGGTAAGGCTTAATGAATCATAAGCATTCTTTTTAGTGATGCGTACAAAGCGGGGATTAGCTATATTTTCATTCTGCCTGTTAAGTACCAACACACTTCCTTCATTAAATTTATTTTGATGAACTGTCCAGCCCATTAAGGGCATTGCAAATTCAAATGAACGGTTCTTAACCAACTCTGCATAGATGCCCCCATCGGCACCAAAATTTATATCTTCAAAAAAAATACCCCACATGGTAGGCTGCACTGTAGCTGTAGGTTTATTTACTGAAACAATAATGTCTGATTTTGATTGAGCATTTAAAAGTGCAGGCCACAACGCAGTAACTGTAATGATTATAGATGCAAGCAATCTTTTACTATTCATAAGATTCAATTTTTAAACATTTGACTTTCATAATAAAAACAATACCGATATTATTTTATTTTAAAAAGCTGTTCTTTATTTCAATTCTAAAACAACTACTGAAAAGGGAGGAAGCTTTATGCTTAATAAATTTCCTTTTAGAGATGCCCCTTTAAATATTTGTGGTTTAATTTTTTCCGGCTCTTCAAATGTATTGTGATCTTGTAGTTTTGAAGAGGTAAGAATTCTACCGGTAACACTTTTATATTTTTCTCCTTCAATAGTTAATGAAATTGTCTCTTCTTCTTTTGAATTAATATTAGTAAGAGAAATATGAATAAGCCCTGCCGAATCTTTCGATGCTGAAGCTGAAACAGAAGGCAATTTTTCATTACCAAAAGTATAATCATCGGTTTTAATAGTGATAGGGATCAGCCTGGCATTCTGGTGAACATTGTACATCTCCATTACATGATATGTAGGTGTAAGTATTATTTTTTCTTTATTGGTTAAAATAACCGCCTGCAATACATTGATGGTTTGGGCCAGGTTAGCCATGCGAACACGATCAGAGTGATTGTTGAATATATTTAAAGTAACACCTGCTATCATTGCATCACGCATCGTATTTTGCTGGTAGAGAAATCCGGGATTGGTGCCTGGCTCTACATTGTACCAACCACCCCATTCATCTACCACTAAAGCAATTTTCTTTTGCGGATCATATTTATCCATAATGGCAGAATGCTTTGTTACCAATTCTTCCATGAACAAAGCTGACTTCATCGTAGCAAAATATTGTTGCTCTGTAAAATCAGTTGCAGAACCTTTATTATTCCATTGAACATTAGCATAATGGTGAAGCCCAACGCCTTCGATCATATTGTGTGGTATATCACGCATTAAAACTTCTGTCCAGTGATAATCAGAAGAGTTGGCTCCGGATGCAATCCGAAACATTTTCTCCTCGTTGCTCCATCCCGTCATAAATGTTGCATACTGCCTGTAAATATTTGCATAATATTCTGCTGTCATATTACCGCCGCATCCCCATGCTTCGTTACCTACTCCCCAATATTTTACATGCCATGGTTTCTCACGCCCGTTCTTTCTTCTCCAATCGGACATGGGGCTTTTACCATCAAAATTTACATATTGTACCCAATCTGCCACCTCTTTAACGGTGCCACTTCCCACATTAGCTGCGAGGTAAGGATCAGCCCCCAGTCGTTCACACATGTTTAAAAAATCGTGCGTACCAAAGCTGTTGTCCTCTGTAACACCGCCCCACCATTTGTTGACCATTGTTGGCCTTTTATCTTTAGGACCTACACCATCTTTCCAGTGATAGGTATCAGCAAAACAACCGCCAGGCCATCGTAATGCAGGTATTTTCATTTTTCGTAAAGCAGCTATTACATCATTTCTAACACCATCGGTATTGGCAATAATTTTATTAGAATCGCCTACATAAAAGCCATCATAAATACAACGGCCAAGGTGCTCGGCAAAATTGCCATAAATATTTTTGTTGATGATTTGCTCCACAGAATCTGCTTTAAGGATAATTGAAGTCTGAGCTGAGGTGAGGCTAACCCAAAAAATAATACATGCAGTCAGAAATGATTTAATCATAGAATTTGATAATTGACAGTTTAAAAATAATATTTCCTTAATTCTTCTTAATGGAACAATATGAATTTCGTTCCATATTTATTTTTGAAAAATCTATTTACAGTAACTAATTTTTTTCAGCAGCGATCTAAGCTGAAGGTTTGCGGTATATGCCCTTCAATAATTCACATTTGTAACCATTTTCTTTATTTAATAAGTTTGCAAAGTGAATTAAAGAAAATTAC